>NZ_JABMCA010000037.1:0-94536 GCF_014706005.1 Actinomadura sp. RB99
GAGGAGCGCGCCCCGCACGCCGCGCATCGCCGCGTCCGGGTCGGCCGCCCGCGCCTTCGCCGCGTCGGCGGCACGAGGGTCGGACCCGCGCGGGTCGGACCCGCGCCGGGTGTCGGCGGCGCGACCGCGCCCGGTATCGCCGTGCTTGCGGGTTCTGCCCTCGTTCTCCGGGCTCGGCGTCGGCGCCGGGACGGTCACGCCGGCCGCGCCCGGGGAGCCGGCCGTGCCGCGCGGGCGGCCGTCCAGCTCCGCGACGACCACCGCCACCGGGCGGTCCAGGTCCCAGCCGAACCCGCCGCAGTGCGCGATGACCCGGTCGTCGTCGCCCGCGCGGCCCGCCAGGATGTCGCGCAGGAAGTCGGCGCGGTACTTGCTCTCCACCGCCGCGACGGCCTGCTGCTTGGTCACCACCAGAGCCGCGACGGTCGCGGCCCGCTCCAGGATGCCGAGGTCGGATCCGCGCAGCGTGCCCGCCGGGCTGAACGCGATGATCCGGCCGTGGTCGAAGCCGCCCGCGACGACCGGGACCACCAGGTGGTCGCCGGTGCCGTGCGCGCCGATGATGCCGCAGCCGCCGCGCCCGCAGGCCGCGTGCCGGCCCGCGTCGAAGCCCCGCATCGCCTGGACGTGCTCGTCCGGGCCCGCGCCGGCGAGCACCCGCTGCTCGCCGTCCAGCACCACGACCGCCACGTCCAGCAGCGTCGCGACCTCGTCGACGACCTCCTGCAGGCCGCCGCCGCACAGCACGATCTGCACGAGCGCCCGGTGCACCTCCTCGGTGCGGGCGAGGACGGCCGCCTGCCGGTTCAGGATGTCGGTGAGGACCTGGTTCAGGATGTCGTCGAAGCCGACGTCGTTGGGGAGCAGGATGAGCGGGAAGCCGCGCCGGTCCGCCTGGGCGATCATCTCGGCGGGCAGCGAGTCCAGGTAGCGGCCGAGCTTGATGGCCAGGGCCGCGAGGCCGCGCTCGTCCAGGTCGGCGACCAGGTTGTCCAGCGACTGCGGGGTGTTGCGGAGGGGGTAGCCGGTGGTCAGCAGCAGCTCGTGGGGTTTGACCCACGACAGGATGTCGGGGACCTCCATCACGTTGAGCCGCTGCACGACCCGGTCGAGTCCGGACCGTCCCGCGATGAGGCGCGCGCCGTTCAGGGTGCTGGCGCCGAGGACCTCGCCGACGGACAGGCCGTAGGTCAGTGTTCCGGTGCTCGCGAGCCGGAGGGCCGGTGGGCCCGGGTCCGCGCTGGTGTAACTCATGCCAGGGGTCACCTCGCCTTTTGGTGCGTACATCGCCGCGTGTGGCGTGATCGCTACCGGTTCCTGATCAACACTGACAACAAAGACGAACGATGACAACCATCCTTGGCAGCTTTCCCCATACGTCCGCGCGGAGGCCCGTTCTACCGTCTCAGCGGAGGCCGGGTCGCCCGCGATCCGGGCGGCAGCCGACACCGGCTCCGGGAGGATCCGTGACCGCACTCGTCCGCGACCCGATCCCGCTCCCGGCCCGTCCGGGACGGCGGCCGCCCGCCGCCGGCGCGGCGAGCCTGGCGCTGCGGCCGCTGCTCGACCCGCCGCGCCGCGCGGCCCGGGTCATCGCGGTGTTCCCGTCCGCGCTGTACCTGGAGACCCGCGGGGGCCCCGAGCCGCGCGTGCTGGCCGTCGTCACCTGCGACGCGGTCCGGCTGCCGAACGCCGTGGTGGTCGCCGCCGAGCGCCGCGAGCAGCCGTTCCGGTCCGTCCGGGAGGGCGACGAGGCGACGGTCGGCGACGGCCGCGTGGAGGCGGGGGCGCTGTGCGTGCGGGTGCGCCGCTGGTGGGACCCGACGCCCGTGCTCGGCCCGATCCAGCCCGCCGCGCTGGCCTGCGGCGTCGCCGTCCTGGAGGACGCGTTCGTCGCCGCCGGGATGGCGGGCGGCGGGCTCGCCGGGCATCCCGACCCGCTGGCGCTCGCCGAGTGCTGCGCCGCGGGCGACCTCGCGGGCGCCGTCGAGGCCGCCGAGCGGATCGTCGGCCTCGGTCCCGGGCTGACGCCGAGCGGCGACGACATCCTGTGCGGGCTGCTGGTGTCGCTGCGGCTGGTCGGCGGCGCTGTGACCGCCCCCTCCGTCCGAGCGGGGAAGACCGCCCGCACCCCCCGGGGCGCCTTCGGCACCGTTCCGGAGAGCGGCACGGCGGTGTGGCTGGCCGACTGGCTGGGCGCGGCCGTCACCGCCGACGCCGGGACCCGCACGACCGCGCTGGCCGCGACGCTGCTGCACTGCGCGGCGGAGGGCGGCGCCGGCGGTGAGATCGCCGCGGTGCTGCGCTGCGTCGCCGGGCACGAGCCGCCGTCCGCGGCCGTCCGCCGGCTGCTGGCGATCGGCCACACCTCCGGCACCGACCTGGCGTGGGGGGTCCTCGCGGGCTGCCGCGCCACCCTCGCGCTCGCCTCCCCCGGCCGCCGCCCGGCGGAGCACACGGCATGAGCGAAGCGAACCGGGGGGTGCGGGGGGTCGTCCCCCCGCAAGAGACCCGCATGCCCGGTCCGGGCGGGCGCGGGGCGGCATGAGCGCCGACTGGGTCGAGGTGCGGCGGGGGGCCTACCGCGATTCGGTCACCCTGATGCGGGTGAGCCGCCGGCTGGCGGAGCGGCCGGACGTGGCGTCGGCGATGACGGCGATGGGCACGGAGCCGAACCTGGAGCTGCTCGCGCGGATGGGGTTCGCGGTTCCGGCGGACGCCGGGCCGGCGGACATGGTCGTCGCCGTGCGGGCGGAGGGCGGGGACCTCGACGGGGCGCGCGAGGCGCTGGACGCCCTGCTGCAGGAGGCCGCGCACGTCCCGGACGGTGGCGGGATGCTGGGCGCGCCGCCCGCCCCGCGCACCACGGCGTCCGCCGCGGCGCGCGGCGAGGCGTCGGTCGCGCTGGTCTCGGTGCCGGGGCCGCACGTGTTCCCGGAGGCGATGGACGCGCTCGACGCCGGCCTGAACGTGATGATCTTCAGTGACAACGTGCCGGTCGCGCAGGAGATCGCGCTGAAGGAGGCGGCGGCGCGGCGCGGGCTGATCGTGATGGGCCCGGACTGCGGGACGGCCGTCGTCGGCGGCGCCGGGCTCGGGTTCGCGAACGCGGTGCGGCCGGGGCCGGTCGGCGTCGTGGCGGCGTCCGGGACGGGCGCGCAGCAGGTGATGTGCCTGCTGGACGCGGCGGGCACCGGGGTCCGGCACGTCCTCGGGGTCGGCGGGCGGGACCTGTCGCCGGAGGTCAGCGGCCGGTCGGCGCTGGCGGCGCTCGCCGCGCTGGACGCCGACCCCGGCACCGAGCTGATCGTGCTGGTGTCCAAGCCGCCGGCGCCGCAGGTCGCGGACCTGATCCGGGAGGCGGCGCGGCGGCTGGACACGCCGGTGGTGTTCGCGCTGCCGGCGCCCGGCGAGGACGACCTGACCCGGGCGGTGGAGAAGGCGCTGAGGGCGCTCGGCGCGGCCGTCCCGCGGTGGCCGTGCTGGGCCGCGCCGCGGACCGCGCGGGTGCCGGCCGGCCGGTCGCTGCGCGGGCTGTTCGCCGGCGGGACGCTCCGCGACGAGGCGGAGGTGATCGCGCGCGACGCGCTCGGCTGGGACCTGGAGGCGCGCGGGCACCGGTTCACCGACTTCGGCGACGACGCCTACACCCGGGGCCGCGCCCATCCGATGATCGACCCGACGCTGCGGCTGGAGGCCCTCGCGCGGGAGGCGGCGGACGCGGCGTGCGGCGTGCTGCTCCTGGACGTGGTGCTCGGCCACGGCGCCGAACCCGACCCGGCCGCGTCGCTGGCGCCGGTGCTCGCCGCCGCGCTGCGCGACCGCCCGGATCTCGCGGCGGTGGTGTCGCTGTGCGGGACGCCCGCCGACCCGCAGGGCCGCGACCGGCAGGCGGAGGCGCTGCGGGACGCGGGCGCGGAGGTGTTCGCCTCGAACGCGGAGGCGGCGCGGCACGCGGTCGCGCTGGTGGAGGGGGTGCCCGGATGACGGACGCGCGGCCGCCGCTCGGCGGGCTGCTCACGCGGGACCCGCGGGTCGTCGCGGCGGGCGTGGACGTCCTCGCGGACGCGCTGGCCGGCCAGGCCGTCCCGGTGGAGCGGGTCGACTGGCGGCCCCCGCCGCCGGGGACGGCGGCGGCGCTGGCGGCGGTGCTCGGCGACCCGGGCCACGCGGACGCGAACGCCGAGGCGGTGCGGCGGATGACGACCGCGCGCCCGCACCTGGTGGACGTCCGCCCGGCGCGCGACGTGCTCGGCCTGGAGAAGGGAACGTTCCTGCACGCGGGACCGCCGCTGGAGTGGGACCGCGCGTCCGGGCCGATGCGCGGCGCGCTGATCGGCGCGATGATCCTGGAGGGCCTCGCGGAGACGCCGCGCGGCGCCGAGCGGGAGCTGGAGCGCGGCGCCGCGGTCCTGGAGCCGTGCCACCACCACGGCGCGGTCGGCCCGATGGCGGGCGTGGTCTCCCCGTCGATGTGGATGCTGGTCGTGGAGGACGCCGAGCACGGCGGTACCGCGTGCTGCTCGCTGAACGAGGGCCTCGGGAAGGTGCTGCGGTACGGGGCGTACGGGCCGGAGGTGATCGAGCGGCTCGCCTGGATGGGCGAGGTGCTCGGCCCGGCGCTGCGGGCGGCCGTCCGGCGGCACGGCCCGCTCGACCTGATGGCGGTCATCGCGCAGGCGCTGCAGATGGGCGACGAGCTGCACAACCGGAACCGGGCGGCGACGTCGCTGCTGCTGCGGGAGCTGGCGCCGGACCTCGCCGCCGCTGAGGAGGTGCCGCGCGACCGGGCCGCCGAAGTGCTCCGGTTCGCCGCCGGGAACGACCACTTCTTCCTGAACGCGGGGATGGCGGCGGCGAAGGCGTGCGCGGACGCGGCGCGGGGCGTCGCCGGGTCGAGCATGGTCGTCGCGATGTCGCGCAACGGCACCGACTTCGGCATCCAGGTGTCGGGGACGGGCGACCGCTGGTTCACCGGCCCGGCCGGGGTGCCGGACGGGCTGTACCTCGGCGGGTACGGCCCGGACGACGCCAACCCCGACATCGGCGACTCGGCGATCACCGAGACGGCCGGGACGGGCGGGTTCGCGCTGGCCGCCGCGCCGGCGATCGTCCGGTTCGTCGGCGGCGAGGTGCCGGACGCGGTGGCCGCCACGCAGCGGATGTACGAGATCACCCTCGCCGAGCACCCGGTGCTGCAGATCCCGCTGCTGTCGTTCCGCGGGACCCCCGCCGGGATCGACGTGACGCGGGTCGTGCGGACCGGGATCCTGCCCGTCATCGACACCGGGATCGCCGGGCGGGAGGCCGGGACCGGCCAGGTCGGCGCGGGGATCGTCGAACCGCCGTCGAACGTGTTCAGCGCGGCCCTGCAGGCCCTCGCGGAGATCGCGTAGCGGGTCGGGCAGGGGGTACCGTCCGGGGCATGACCGAGTCGATCACCGGAGCGCAGTACGCCATCGGCGCCGGGCCCTACCGGGCCGTCATCACCGAGTCGGGCGCGAGCCTGCGCGAGCTGACGCACGAGGGGCGGCCGCTGGTGCTGTCGCACGGCGCCGACGAGCCGGCGCCCGCGGCGTTCGGGCACCTGCTGATCCCGTGGCCGAACCGGGTCGACCGCGGCCGGTACGAGTACGCGGGCACCGCCTACCAGCTGGACGTGTCCGAGCCCGACCTGGACTGCGCGATCCACGGGCTCGTCCGGTGGGCGGCGTGGCGGGTCGCCGAGCACGCCGAGGACCGGGTCCGGCTGACGCACCGGCTGCTCGCCACCGCCGGGTATCCGTTCCGCCTCGACCTGGAGGTCGAGTACGTCCTGGATGCCGCGGACGGGCTGCGCGTGCGGCTGACAGCCGCCAACACCGGCGCCCGGACGGCGCCGTACGGGCACGGCGCCCACCCCTACCTGACGGTCGGCGTCCCGATCGACCAGTGCACGGTGACGCTGCACGCCGACCGGTACGTCCCGGTGAACGAGCGGATGATCCCGGTCGGCGGGGACGCGGACGTCGCGGGCACCGACCACGACCTGCGCGACGGGCCGGTGCTCGGCGCGCGGAGGATCGACAACGCGTTCGCCGGGGTGCACCGCGACGAGGACGGGCTGGCCTGGGTGACGCTCAGCGGCAACGGCCGGACCGTCCGGCTGTGGGCCGACGACGCGCACCCCTGGATGGAGATCTACACCGCCGACAACGCCCCGGACCCGCGCGAGGGCCTCGGCGTGGAGCCGATGACCTGCCCGCCCAACGCGTTCGCGTCGGGCGAGGGCCTCATCGACCTCAAGCCGGGCGAGCGCTTCACCGGCACCTGGGGAATCGTGACCCTGCCATAAACGCCCCTTGGCGGCCGTTCGCGTCGGCCATCCCGGGGGGACGTCACCATTGTCATGAGCGGAAATCCGCGACGGCGACGAATTCTCGGTGACGTTTCCTCCGGGAGGATGGCGACGCGATGAACGAGCACTCTCCGCGGCCGCCGTTCGCGGCCAGGTTCCACGAATGGCGCCGCGAGCGCGGTTCGTGGACGCTGTGCGAGCAGCTCCGCTCCAACGCGCGCGAGCTGGAGTCCCTCATCGAGGCGCGTGAGGCTTCGACGGAGATCTCCGCGGAGCACGCAAGGCTGCTGCAGAGCGCGCGCGACGAGCTGCGCCAGGCCCGCGCCGTCATCGATTTCGGCACGCATCGGCGCAGCCCGCGGGCCTCGCACGTGACCGCCGCGCAGCTCCACATCAACTCGGGCCTCTCCCTCTGGTTGCGGACCCTCCCGGCGAAGGAGCTCGAGCCGTGCCTGCCCGGCATGTTCGCCATCGTCAGGCGGCACCTCAGCGCCGAGGACGAGCGCAGGACCGCCGTCGAGCGGATCGCGCTGGAGGTGCGGGCCGCCCAGGAGGCGTCCAGGGACATCGGCCTGGCGCCCGACCGGCTCATGACGATCGTGGAGGCGCTGAAGGCCGCCTGGGACGCCGAACTGCGCGAGAAGCTGCGCGCCCAGAGCTTCGCGCGCCTCGTCCGGTGGATCACCGCCTTCCTGACCGGCCTCGCGGTCGCGGTCGCGGTGATCTCGATGGTCTGGCCGAGGGCGGTGCCGCTGTGCTTCAACCCGCCGGCGGCGCCCGTGCTGGGGGGCGGGTTCGCCGCCGTCTGCCCCACGGCGTCCAGGGAGCGGATCCCCGACATGGGCAAGGCCCGGGCGACCGCGGACGCCGCCGGGCGCGGCGACTACCTCGCCGTGGAGTTCATCGGGCTGACGGCGGCGAGCATCGCCGCGGCCGCCGCCCTGCGGAAGGTCCGGGGGACGAGCACCGCGTTCGGGATACCGATCGCGCTGGCCCTGCTGAAGCTGCCCACCGGGGCGCTCACCGCCGTCCTCGGGCTGCTCCTCATGCGCGGCGGGTTCGTCCCCGGGCTCAGCGCGCTCGACTCGCCGGGCCAGATCATCGCCTGGGCCGTCGTCTTCGGGTACTCGCAGGAGCTGTTCACCAAGTTCGTGGACCGGCAGGGGCAGGCCGTCCTGGCGGACGTGCGGGGCCCGGTGGAGCCGCCGCGCGCGGCCGTCGTTCCCCGACCGGCGCATCCTTGAACGTTGAATTTCCGAACGCCGCATAAATAGCCGCTCGAACGGCTAAGTCGATCTTATTCGCGGCTGTTTGCCGGAATCTTCCCGGGAGCGGATTGCTCGCTTAACGGGCCGTCCGGGAATCTGGATGGGAACCCGACAAAGAAGGGAAGCGACCGATGACGCAGCAGACCGCTCCGGTCAAGGCACCGCCGTTCCCCGGCCGGAACCTCGAGCAGCCGCCGCCCATGAAGGGCGACGACGTCCGGACGTGGCAGGCGCAGATGGGAAACCGGGGGTGGACGATCACCGTGGACGGCGTCTACGGCGCGGACTCGGAGGACATCTGCCGCGAGTTCCAGCAGCGCAAGCACCTGCAGGTCGACGGGATCGTCGGGCCGATCACGTGGAAGGCCGCCTGGGAGGCCCCGATCGACTAGCGCACGGGCGAGGGGAGACGGAGCACGAACGGCTCCGTCTCCCCTCCTCTGCGCGTGCGTCAGGCCGACTCGGCGACCACGTCGGCGGACGGCACGTCCTCCACCGGGGCCTTCGGCGCGGGGGCGCTGCCGCGCAGCGGGACCTCCTTGATGAACCACGCGACGACGAACGCGATCGCCGCGAGGACCGTCCCGCCGATGGCGATGCCGTGCACGCCGCTGGTGACGCCCGCCTCGAACGCGTCGCGGACGGCGGCGGGGAGTTTGCTCAGCATGTCGGGGGTGACGTGCTGGCCTCCGGAGGCGAGCTTGTGCCCGGCGTCCGCGCCGAGCCTGCGCACCGCCTCGTCCTCGAACCGGTTGTTGTAGATGGAGCCGAGGAGCGCGACGCCCAGCGACCCGCCGACGGTGCGGAACAGGGTGACCGACCCGCTGGCCGAGCCCATGTCGCGCAGCTCGACGCTGTTCTGGGTGACCAGCATCGTGTTCTGCATGATCAGGCCCATCCCGAGGCCGACGCCCATGGTCAGGAACGAGCTGGTGAGCGTGCTCGTGTCGACCTTCAGCATCAGCAGGAGCAGCATCCCGCCGGTCAGCACCGCGCCGCCGATGATCGGGAAGTGCCGGTAGCGGCCGGTGCGGGTGATGAGCTGGCCGCTGGTCAGCATCATCGCGAGCATGCCGAACATCAGCGGGAGCAGCAGCAGGCCGCTGGTGGTGGGGCTCGCACCCTGGACGGTCTGCATGTAGAGCGGCAGGTAGTTCACCGCGCCGAACATCGCGGCGCCGACCATGAAGCTGAGGATCTGCGCGGCGGTGAAGTTGCGGCTGCGGAACAGCCGCGGCGGCAGGATCGGCTCGGGCACCTTCGTCTCGGCGAACACGAAGACCACGAGCGCGACGACGCCGACGACGCCGAGCGCGATGATCCGCGCGGAGCCCCACGGGTACTGCGAGCCGCCCCAGCTCGCGACCAGCGTCACGCACACGATCCCGATGGTCAGCAGGGTCGCGCCGACGTAGTCGATGCGGGCCTTGATGCGGGCGGTGTGCAGCCGCATCCCGAACGCGATGACCAGCAGCGCGATCGCGCCGATCGGGACGTTGACGTAGAACGCCCAGCGCCAGCTGAAGTGGTCGGTGAGGAAGCCGCCGAGCAGCGGGCCGCCGACGAACGCGACCGGCATCATCGCGCCGATCAGGCCCTGGAAGCGGCCCCGCTCGCGGGGCGGCACCAGGTCGCCGATGATCGACATGGCGCCGACCATCAGGCCGCCGGCGCCGAGGCCCTGCAGCGCGCGGAAGCCGATCAGCTCGCCCATGTTCTGCGCCAGGCCGGACAGCATCGAACCGGCCAGGAACACCACGATCGACGTCATGAACATGCCCTTGCGGCCGTACAGGTCGCCGAGCTTGCCCCAGATGGGGGTGGCGGCGGCGGTGGCCAGCGTGTAGGCCGTCACCACCCACGACAGGTGCTCCAGCCCGCCGAGGTCGCCGACGATCGTGGGCAGCGCGGTGCCGACGATCAGGTTGTCGAGCATCGCCAGGAACATCCCGAGCATCAGCCCGAAGATGGCGATGTAGATCTGCCGGGTACTGAGCGCCGGGCGCTCGGCCGTCCCGTGTTCGGTCATGGTCACCTTCCCCTGAGGTCCCGCGACACGGGAACCCACTTACTTGCCGCCCGGCTAGTTATAGTAGCCCTAATCCGGAGGAACCGGTCCCGGTCTCCGGTCCGGAAGGGGCGTCTCCTGACAATCGCCCGGCTCTTGGGGGATCATGGCGGGGTGAACCTCAGCGTCTCCTCGTTCGACGACCTGTCCGCGCGCATCGCCGCCGTCCGCGACGAGCACCGCGAGCGCTTCCCGGGGGGCGCCGACGGCCGCCAGCCGGTGCACACGGTCTACGTCCCGGCCGACCGGTTCTCCCGCTCGACGCCCGCCGACTTCGGCGCGGAGGCGCTGCGCCTGCTGAACACCCACACCCCCGGCGCCGGGTCGTTCGGCGCCGCGTTCGGGCTCGACCCGGAGCTGGCCGGCCCGGTCCGCGAGCGGGTCGCCGCCAAGCTCTCCCGCGAGCCGATCGAGGACGTGCGGATCGACTTCGAGGACGGTTACGGGGTGCGCTCCGACGACGAGGAGGACGCGCACATCGCCCAGGTCGTCGAGGCCGTCGCCGCCGCCTACCAGGTCAAGGGGCTGCCGCACTACTGGGGCGTGCGGGTCAAGTCGTTCGCCGACGGCGGCCAGGACCGCGCGATGCGCACCCTGGACGGGTTCCTCACCGCGCTGCGCGACCGGCTGGGCCGGCTGCCCGGCGGGTTCACCATCACCTTCCCCAAGGTCGTCGCGGCCGACCACGTCGCGCTGTTCGTCGAGTACCTGGACCGGCTGGAGACCGCGCTCGGGCTGCCGTCCGGCATCCTGCGCTTCGAGGTCCAGGTCGAGACCACCGAGGCGATCTTCACCCCGGACGGGCGGATCGCGCTGCCCGGCATCGCGGCCGCCGCGGGCGGCCGGCTCACCGCCGCGCACTTCGGCGTGTTCGACTACACCGCCGCGCTCGGCCTGCCGCCCGAGGAGCAGCGCCTCGACCACCCCGCCTGCGACTTCGCGCGGCACGTCATGCAGGTCGCGTTCGCCGGGACGGCCGTCCGGCTGTCGGACGGCTCGTCCAACGTGATCCCGCGCAACGACGGCCCGGACGAGGTCAACGCGACCTGGCAGGCGCACGCCGCGCAGGTCGGGCACTCCCTGCGGCACGGCTTCTACCAGGGCTGGGACCTGCATCCCGCGCACCTGCCGAGCCGCTACGCCGCCGTGTACGCCTTCCACCTGACCGGCGCCGACGAGGTGATCGGCCGGGTCCGCGCCTGGCACGAGCAGGCCGCGGCCGGCGGCTTGCTGGACGAGCCCGCCACGATCCGCGCGCTCACCGACCGGCTCCGCCGCGCCGTCGACTGCGGCGCCCTCGACGAGAGCGTCCTGCCCGCGTCCTGACCCCGCGCGCGCCCAGCCCCCGTGCTCTATGCCCGGTGCGGGCCGGTGCGCCAGATGGGGCCGATGGCGTTGAGCACGGCGCCGAGCTGCTCTTCTTCGTAGGCGAAGTGCGCGTCCAGCTCGGCGGTGATCCGGTCGAGTTCCGCGCGCACACGGCCGGGGTCGGCGGAGCCGAGGTCGTCCACCATGGCCTGGAGCTCCTTGCGGGCGCCGGTCACCTCGACGTGCTCGCGGCGGAGCCGCTCGATGACCGGCGCGAGGCCGGGGAACTGCGCCTCCAGGCGCGGGAACGCGCGGCCCTCCTCGTTGTCGTGGTGCTCGCCGAGCACGTCGCACACCGACACGCAGTGCTCGCGCAGCTGCCCCCGCAGGTCGGGCAGCGGAGCGGGACGCCCGTCGAGGGAGGCGAGGACGGCGTCGCGAAGGCCGGCGAGCTGCGCGCGCAGGTCGTCGTGGATCCGCACCAGTTCGTCGCCGACGGCCCACGCCCGCCCGTCCAGTTGGGCGCGGTGCAGCGCGACGACCGGAATGACGCGGGACGTCTGGCGCTGGTACTCGGCGTAGGCGGGGACGAGTTCGCCCTGGCGCGCGTACAGCCGGTCGCGCTCCTCCCCCTCGACCGGGAGCGCGACGCCCTCGAAGGTCTCCGTCCCGACCTCGACCGTGACGCGCGGGTCGGCGCGGACGTTGCGGTACCACTCCGGGTCGTGGTCGGCGCCGGCGTTGGACGCGAACACCAGCAGCCGGTCGCCGTCGGCCAGGTACCCGAGCGGCGTGGTGCGCCGCCTGCCGGTCCTGGCGCCGGTGGCGGTCAGCAGCAGCAGGTCGGCGCCGGCGAACGGGCCGCCGACCGCGCCGCCGTTCGCCCGGAACTCCTCGATGATCGCCCTGTTCCAGTCGCTCACGAGCCGGTCTCCTATCCTGGACGCACGGAACGAGACTTTGCTTTGCAAGCAAAGTCTTTTATAGAGCAAAGCTATTTTGGACGCAGAGGCATGTCAACCGAAGAGAGCGCGGGACCGGACGTCGACGACGGCATCCGGACGATGCTGCTGCTGATGCCGCGGCTGGTGTCGGCGGCCAAGCGGATCC
Source organism: Actinomadura sp. RB99 (assembly GCF_014706005.1). Classification (NCBI taxonomy): domain Bacteria; kingdom Bacillati; phylum Actinomycetota; class Actinomycetes; order Streptosporangiales; family Thermomonosporaceae; genus Actinomadura; species Actinomadura sp. RB99. The sequence continues at coordinate 12,092 of NZ_JABMCA010000037.1, forward strand.
GGGTCCCGGACGAGCTGGCGGCGTTCGACCTGGCGCCGCGCCACCTGTCGCTGCTGGCCTACCTGCTGTTCGACGGCCCGATGAGCGTCAACGAGCTGGCCGGGCGGCTGGAGGTCGCGCCCGCCACGGTCAGCCTGATGGTCGGCGACCTCAGCCGGCAGGGCATCCTGGAGCGCCGCGAGGACCCCGCCGACCGGCGCCGCACCATCGTCAGCGTCGCCGGCGCGCACCTGCCCGCGATCAACGGGTGGCTCGGGCAGGGCGCGGGCGCGTGGCGCACCGCGCTGGAACCGCTCACCCCCGCGCAGCGCCGCCTGTTCATCGACACGCTCCTGACCTACGAGCGCGCCGTCACCGAGGCCCGCTCCCGCTGACCAGGCGAGCCGCCACGACGAGCCGCCCTGACGAGCCCGACCCGGCGGGTCCGGCCCGTCGGGCCAGCCCGCCGGCCCGCCCCGCGGCGGGTCAGCGGTCGCCGGTGAAGGCGGCGAGGTCCTCCGGGGTGTCGATGTCGTCCGGGGACGCGACGCCGTCGCAGGGCACCCGGGTCACCAGGTCGGGATGGGCGCGCAGGAAGCCGCGCGCGCCCGTGTCCCCGACCGCCGCCTCGGCGGCGGCGGCGAAGTGCTCGGCCCGCAGCAGGACGGGGTTGCGCGGCGCGCCCCCGTAGGTCGCCACGGCGATCTCCGCGCCCGCGTCGTAGGCCGCGACGAGCAGGGCGACCGCGGCGGCGGTGACCCGCGGCTGGTCGACGAGCGCGACGACCGCGGCGGGGCAGCCGGGCGGCAGCGCGGCGAGCCCCGCGCGCAGCGACGAGCCCATCCCGTCCCGCCAGTCCGGGTTCGGCACCACCACCGCGCCGATCACCTCGACCTGCGCGGCGCCCGCCACCACCAGCACCGGGGCGCAGCCGCCGTCGCGCAGCGTCCGGACGCCCCGGTCGACGAGACGCTCCCCGTCCAGCTCCACCAGCGCCTTCGGACGGCCGAGGCGGCTGCCCTCGCCCGCGGCGAGCAGCAGCCCGGCCGGGGGCTCCGCGCCGTTCCGGCTCAACTCCTTCGCGGTCATCCGCCGAGGGTAGCCCGCGGATCAGCCGCCGGCGTGGATCCTGCCACTGGTGTCGGTGAGCGGCCGCCCCGACCCGCCCCAGCGCAGCTGCACCAGCTCCGCCGCGATCGACACCGCGGTCTCCTCCGGCGTCCGCGCGCCGAGGTCCAGGCCGATCGGCGAGCGCAGCCGCCCGAGCTCCGCGCCGGTGAGGCCCGCCTCGCGCAGCCGTGCGAGCCGGTCGTCGTGGGTGCGCCGCGACCCCATCGCGCCGACGTACCCGGCGCGCGTCCGCAGCGCCACCTCCAGCAGCGGGACGTCGAACTTCGGGTCGTGGGTGAGGACGGCGATCGCGGTCCGCTCGTCGATCGCGCCGCCGGACTCCTCCAGGTACTTGTGCGGCCACTTCACCACGACCTCGTCGGCGTCCGGGAACCGCTTGGGCGTCGCGAACACCGGCCGCGCGTCGCAGACCGTGACGTGGTAGCCGAGGAACTTGCCGACCCGCGCGACCGCCGCCGCGAAGTCGATCGCGCCGAACACCAGCAGCCGGGGCGGCGGCGCGAACGAGTGGACGAACACCGCGAGGTCGTCCAGCCGCCGCTCCCCCTCGCGGCCGTAGTGCCGCTGCCCGGTGAGGCCCTGCGCCAGCATGCCGCGCGCGTCGTCGTCGACCGCCGCGTCCAGCCGCGCCGCGTGCGGCTCCCCCGGCGCGAGCGAGCCCGCCGCCCGGTCCCGCCAGACGACGCGGCGTGCGCCGATCCGGCCCGGGCCGGCGACGACCGTCGCGACGGCCACCGGCTCGCGCGCCGCGATCGCCGCGGCGACGTCCGCGAACTCCGGGAACGTCGCGGGGCTCACCGGCTCGACCAGCACGTCCAGGATCCCGCCGCAGGTCAGTCCGACCGCGAACGCGTCGTCGTCGGTCACCCCGTACCGCTGGACGACCGGCTCCCCGCTCTCCATCACCGACCGCGCCAGCTCGTAGACGGCGCCCTCGACGCAGCCGCCCGACACGCTGCCGGCGACCTCGCCGCCCGCCGACACCGCCATCGCCGCGCCCGCCGGGCGCGGCGCGCTGCGGAAGGTGTTCACCACCGTCGCCAGCCCGAACGTCTCCCCCGCCGCGTACCAGCCGGCGATGTCATCCAGCACGTCGCGCATGCGCCCGTCCCCTTCCGGTGTCGGCGATCAGCCGCGCCAGCTCCTCCAGGGCGGCGAGGCTGTGGCCGGAGGTGAAGTCGTCCACGTGCGGGAGCGCCGCCGCCATCCCCGCGGTGAGCGGCTCGTACCCGGGCCGCGCCTTGTGCGGGTTCGCCCAGATCACCCGGTGCGCGAGCCGCCGCAGCCGGGCCGTCTGCTCGCCGAGCAGCGCCGCGTCGCCGCGCTCCCAGCCGTCGGAGGCGATCACCACCACCGCGCCGCGCGCCAGGCCGCGCTGCCCGAACCGGTCGAGGAACTCCTTCAGCTCCTCGCCGAGCCGGGTGCCGCCGCTCCAGTCCGGGATCGCGGCGGACGCCGCCGCCATCGCCGCGTCCGCGTCCCGGTGCCGCAGCTCGCGGGTGAGCCGGGTCAGCCGCGTGCCGGCGCTGAACACCTCCACGTCCCGGCCGCCGGAGCGGGCCGCGGCGTGCGCGAACCGCAGCAGCGCGTCCGCGTACGTGCTCATCGACCCGCTGACGTCCACGAGCAGCACGACGCGGCGCGGCCGGGTGCGGTGCGCCCGGTGCCGCAGCAGGGACGTCTCACCGCCGCGGCGCAGCGTCTCCCGGACGGTCCTGGCCGGGTCGAGGCGGCCCGCCGGCGCCGGTGCGAACCGGCGCGACCGGCGCCGCTCGGCGCCCGCGTCCAGCACCGCGATCAGCCGCGCGACCTCGGCGCGCTCGGCGGCGGTGAGCCGTGCCACGTCCCGGTCGCGCAGCACCTCGACGGCGCTGGCGGTCGCCGCCCTCAGCTCGCCGTCGTCCTCGCCGCCGGCGCCGCCGGACGGCTCCGCCACCGTCGTGCGGCGCACCACCACGGGCGGCGGGCGGCGCGCCGGGCGGGCCGTCGCGCCGGAGAAGTACGCGGCGAAGCAGCGGTCGTAGCGGGCGAGGTCGTCGGGGTCGGCGCAGAGCGTCAGCCGCCCCGCCCAGTACACCTCGGCCGGGTCGAGGACGTCGAGATGGTCGAGCGCGGCGAGCATCGCCTGGACCCGCTCGGGGTCGGCGGTGCCGCCGGCGGCGCGCAGCGTCCTGGCGAACCCGACCATCGTCTCGGTGACGTCCCGCACCCGCTCACCCCCCGTCGAGCAGGGCGTCGAGCCCGCCGGCGAGCACGCGCTGCTGGTCCTCGCGGTACTTGAGCACGGCGCCGAGCGTGACCGCGGCGGTGCCGGGGTCCAGGTCGCGGACGCCGAGCGCGACCAGCGCCTCGGTCCAGTCCAGCGACTCCGCGACGCCCGGCGGCTTGAGCAGGTCCCGGGCGCGCAGCCGCTGCGCCGCGCCCGCGACCTGCCCGGCCAGCCGCTCGGCCGCGGCGGGCAGCCGCCGCCGGATGATGGCGACCTCGCGGTCGAACGACGGATGCTCCAGCCAGTGGTACAGGCAGCGCCGCTTCAGCGCGTCGTGCACCTCGCGGGTCCGGTTGGACGTGACGACGACGACCGGCGGGCGCTCGGCCCGGATCGTGCCGAGCTCGGGGACGGTGATGGTGAAGTCGCTGAGCACCTCGAGCAGGAACGCCTCGAACTCGTCGTCGGCGCGGTCCAGCTCGTCGACGAGCAGCACGCTCGGCGCGGTCTCCAGGGCGCGCAGCAGCGGCCGGGCCAGCAGGAACCGCCGGTCGTACAGCTCGCCTTCCAGCCGCGCGACGTCGCCGACGCCGGCGGCCTCGGCGGCGCGCAGGTGCAGGAGCTGGCGCGGGAAGTCCCAGTCGTACAGGGCCTGCGAGGCGTCGAGGCCCTCGTAGCACTGCAGGCGGATCAGCGGTGCGCCGAGCGCCGTCGCGAGGGTCTTGGCCAGCTCGGTCTTGCCGACCCCGGCCTCGCCCTCCAGGAACAGCGGGCGGCCCATCCGCAGGGCGAGGAAGCACGCGGTGGCGAGGCCCTCGTCGCAGAGGTAGGCGTGCCGGTCCAGCAGGCTCGCGAGGTCCGCGGGCGAGGCGACCTCGTCCGCCGCCGTCGGCGCCGTCTCCACCATGTTCGCCAGGCTACCCAGCGGAGCGGCCGAGTCCCAGACGTCCGCATCCCCCGTTTCCGGCGCCGTTTTCCATGGTGAACCTGTAGGGAAAGTTGACTTTCGGGCGGCCGGTCAGCAGCATCGAGCACATGCGAACCGGTGACACCCCCCACCGTCCCCAGCCCGGCCCCGGCGGCGATCTGACCGACGAGGCGACCTACGAACGCGTGCGCACGGCCCAGGCCGCCTCATCCGGCCGCGCGCTGTCGCGGCGCGGCATGCTGCGGCTGTCCGCCGGCGCGGGCCTCGGCGCCGCCCTCGGCGCGGCCGCCGCCTCACGGCCCGCGTTCGCCGACCCCGCCACCGCCGCCCCGGCCGCCGACACCGCGGCGGCCACCGGGATCGTCAAGCCGCTGCCACCCGAGCTGTTCATCCCGCAGGGCACCAACGCGGAGATGCGCTGGGAGGCCATGCGCGGCCAGGGCCACCTCACCCAGGTGGACCGGTTCTTCGTCCGCAACCACGTCGCGACACCGCTCGTCGACGCCCGCACCTGGCGCCTCAAGCTCTGGGGCACCGGCCTGCGCGGCGCCCCGCCGGAGTCGCGCCCCGTCGAGTTCTCCTACGAGGACCTCCTCGGCATGCGCGCCGAGACCATCACCTCGTTCATCGAATGCACCGGCAACGGCCGCAGCTTCTACGCCTCCCAGCAGGGCCAGGAGGTGTCGGGCACCCCGTGGAAGCTCGGCGCGGTCGGCGTCGCCCGCTGGCGCGGCGTGCCGCTGTCGGCCGTCCTCGAACGCGCGGGTCTCACCCCCGGGGCTGTGGACATCCTCCCCCGCGGACTGGACGCTGACTACGTGGACAAAGGCGAGAACCTCGGCCGGGTCAGGCGCCCCCTGCCCGTCGCCAAGGCGCTCAAGGACGTCCTGCTCGCCTACGAGATGAACGGCGCGCCGCTGCCGCCCGACCACGGCTTCCCAGTCCGGCTGGTCGTCCCGTCCTGGGTGGGCGTCGCCAACATCAAGTGGGTCGGCGACATCCAGGTCGCCGACGAGCCGCTCTTCTCCCCTTGGAACACCCGCTACTACCGGCTCTTCGGCCCCGGCTACCCGCCCGAGGGCAGCGCGCCGCTCACCCGCATGAACGTCAAGTCGGCGTTCGAGCTGCCGTGGGACGCGCCGCTGCCCGCCCGCCCCCAGGTCCTGCACGGACGGTCCTGGTCCGGCACCGGGCGCGTGCGGAAGGTCGAGGTCAGCGCGGACGGCGGCCGCACCTGGCGGCACGCCCGCCTGCGGGACCGGCACGCCGACCCGCGCGGCTGGGTCCGCTGGGAGTTCCCGTGGCGGCCGGACGGCCCCGGACACCACGAGCTGCTCGCCCGCGCGACCGACGACACCGGCGCGTCCCAGCCGTCCACCGCGCCCTACAACACGCTCGGCTACCTGTTCGGCGCCGTCGTCCGCCACCCGGTCACCGTCTCCTGAAGGGACCCTCCATGGCACTGTGGAAGCCAGACCCGACCTTCTACGCCTCGCCGCGCGACGCGGTGTCGGCGCCGCCGGAGAAGCTGGCCTACGTCGCCGCGTTCGACCGCTCGGCGGAGAAGCCGGACGCGATCGCCGTCCTCGACGTCGACCCGGGCTCGGCGTCCTACGGCGACGTCGTCGGCTGGACGGACCTGCCGTACCTCGGCGACGAGCTGCACCACTTCGGGTGGAACGCGTGCAGCAGCGCCCTGTGCCCGTACGCGCCGCACCCGCACGTGGAGCGCCGCTACCTGATCGTGCCGGGGCTGCGGTCGTCGCGCGTCTACGTCATCGACACCAAGGACAAGCCGACGTCGCCGGAGATCGTGAAGGTGCTGGAGGCGGACGAGCTGGCGAAACGCGCCGGGTACTCGCGGCCCCACACCGTCCACTGCGGACCCGAGGGGCTGTACCTCACCGCGCTCGGCGGCGCGAACGGCGAGGACGGGCCGGGCGGGATCGCGCTGCTCGACCACACCTCGTTCGACGTCCTCGGCCGCTGGGAGGTCGACCGCGGCCCGCAGTACTTCGCCTACGACGCCTGGTGGCACATCGCGCACGACGTGCTCATCACCTCCGAGTGGGGCACCCCGTCGATGATCGAGGACGGGGTCGTCGGGGAGCTGCTGCTCGGCCGCAAGTACGGGCACTCGCTGCACTTCTGGGACCTGCGCAAGCGCCGCCACGTCCAGGAGGTCGACCTCGGCGACGAGCACCAGATGGTGCTGGAGCTGCGGCCCGCGCACGACCCGACCAAGCAGTACGGCTTCGCCGGCGTCGTCGTCAGCGTCGAGGACCTGTCGGCGTCGGTGTGGCTGTGGCACCGCGACGGCGACCGGTGGGCCGCGACGAAGGTCATCACCATCCCCGCCGAACCCGCCGACGCGTCGGTTCTGCCGGACGTCATCAAGCCCTTCGGCGCCGTCCCGCCGCTGGTCACCGACATCGACCTGTCGGTGGACGACCAGTGGCTGTACGTGTCGTGCTGGGGCACCGGCGAGCTGAAGCGCTACGACGTCAGCGACCCGTTCCACCCCGTCGAGGCGGGCTCGGTGCGCCTCGGCGGCATCGTCGGCCGCGCCCCGCACCCGGCCGCGCCGGACCTGCCGCTCGCCGGCGGCCCGCAGATGGTCGAGGTCAGCCGCGACGGGAAGCGCGTCTACGTCACCAACTCGCTCTACGGCTCCTGGGACGACCAGTTCTACCCCGACGGCGTCGGCGCCTGGATGGCCAAGCTCGACTCCACCGCCGACGGGTTCGCCCTCGACGAGCGGTTCTTCCCGCACGGCGACGCGTTCCGGGGCCGGCGCCCCCACCAGACGCGGCTGCAGGGCGGCGACGCCTCGTCCGACTCCTACTGCTACCCGTAGCGGTGAAGGACGGTTCGCTCGCCGCGCTCGTCGCGATGGGCGCCTTCCACGGCCTCAACCCGGCGATGGGCTGGCTGTTCGCCGTGGCCCGCGGCCTCCAGGAGCGCAGCAGGGCCCTCGTCCTGCAGTCGCTCCCCGCGATCGCCGCGGGCCACGCCGCGTCCGTCGGGGCCGTCGCGGTCCTCGTCGCGCTCACCCGGTCGGTCGTGGCGACCCAGGCGGTCGCGATCGGCGGCGGGATCGTGCTGGTCGGGTTCGGGCTGTGGCGGCTGCTGTCGCGGCGGCACTTCCGCTGGGTCGGCATGCGGATCTCGCTAGGGCAGCTCGCCGCCTGGTCGTTCCTGATGTCGTCGGCGCACGGCGCGGGCCTGATGCTGCTGCCCGTGCTCACCGCGTCCGGGACCGTCCCCGCCGGCCACCACCACGGCCTCGCGTCGGCGTCCGGGAACGCCGTGTCCGCCGCGATCTTCGTGACCGGCGTGCACACGCTGGCGATGCTGGCGGTCGCGGGGACCATCGCCGTCGCCGTCTACGAGATCGTGGGGCTGGCGATCCTCCGCCGCGCCTGGTTCAACCTGGACCGCGTGTGGGCCGCCGCCCTCATCACCGCCGGCGCCGTCACGCTCGTGACCGCCCTCTAGGAGGTGCCGGCGCGGGTCAGGTGCAGGCCGATGCCGTAGCCGGTGACGACCGTCAGGGTGTAGGCGTCGACCGGCGCGCGGCCGGCGTCGTAGGCGGTGCCGGTGATGGCGAGCGCCGGGTCGCCGGGGGACGCGCCGCAGCGCCCGGCGTCCGCCGCGTCCAGGACGGCGGGTTCGAGTCGCTGCAGGCTCTCGGCGACGCGGCTCCCCGCGAGCGCCAGCGCGTCGACGATCGTCGGGCTCGCGGCGAGCACACCGGGAGTGATGCGCTCGGCGACCGCCTGCGGCACGACGTCGGTCGCGACGCCGTACGGGACGCCGTGGCGGAGCCGGGTGGCGCGGTAGCGGACCAGCGGCGCGCCCACCGGGACCTTCAGGCGCGCGGCCAGCGCCTCGTCCGCGGCGAGCGCGTCCTGCACGCGGTCGCGTTCGACGACGTGGTGCGCCTCGTTGTCCAGGTCGTCGAGGAAACCGGTGTAGACCGGCCCCGACCTCGGCGACAGCGGCTCGATCGGCAGCGGGTCCGCGACGTAGCTGCCCGACCCGCGGCGGCTGGTGACGTAGCCGGTGTCGCGGAGCTCGGCCAGCGCCTGGCGGACGGTGCTGCGGCTGGCGCCCATCGCCGCGGCGAGGTCGTCCTCCCCGGGCAGCCGCTCGCCGGGCGCGTAGTGCCCGGCGAGGATCCGGCTCTTGAGCGACATCGCGATGCGCACGTACAGCGGGCGGTCCGCCCCCGGCGGGCGTGCCATGGCAGGTCCCTCCTCGTCACACCGCGACGTCGTCGAGTTCCCGCCGGACGGCGGCCTTCGTCGCGGCGGGGGCGTACGCGGCCTCCAGCGCGGCGGCCTGCGCGTCCAGCAGCGCGCGGCGGGTGAAGCCGTGCAGGTCGTGGGCCATGCGGAGCTCGTCGTTCAGCGTGGTCCGGAAGTAGGCCGGGTCGTCGGTGTTCAGCGTCACGACCAGCCCGGCCCGCGCCAGCTCCCCCAGCACGTGGCTCCGCGCGTCCTTCACCAGCTTGAGGGCGACGTTGGACGTCGGCGCCACCTCCAGCGGGATCCGCCGCTCGGCCAGGTGCGCGACCAGCGCCGGGTCGTCCAGGCAGCGGATGCCGTGCCCGATCCGGTCGGCCTTCAGCGCCCGCAGCGCGCCCCACACGCTCTCCGGGCCCGCGGTCTCCCCGGCGTGCGGCAGCGCGGCCAGCCCGGCCGCCTTCGCCTTGGCGAACGAGGACGCGAACGGCTCGGGCGGGAACCCCTCCTCCACCCCGCCGAGACCGAGGCCGACGACCCCGGCGGGCGCCGTCCGGCCGAGCAGGAAGTCCACGGTGAGATGCGAGTCCGGCGCCTCCGACTCGCGGGAGATGTCGCAGATCCAGCCGATCTCCACCCCGTGCTCGTCGCGGGCGCGCCGCCGCCCCTCGTCCAGCCCGGCGGCGTACTCCTCCAGCGCGACCCCGCGCCGGTGGTGCTGCACCGGAGTCGTGGTGACCTCGGCGTACCGGACGTTCTGCGCCGCCAGCTCGGCGGCCAGCGCGGCCGTGGCGTCCGCGAAGTCGTCGGCGCCGCGCAGCACGTCGAGGCCGGCGAGGAACAGGCGCGCGAAGTCGCCGAAGTCCTCGAACCGGTAGAGCCCCTCCAGGTCCGCGGCCGACTCCGCGCCCAGGTCGGCGCCGTGGCGGCGCGCCAGCGCCAGCAGCGTCTCCGGGCGCAGCGACCCCTCCAAGTGCACGTGCAGCTCGACCTTGGGCAGCCGCCCGATCCACGCGTCGATTCCCATCGCCCCTCCGATCTGTACGGTCAACCATACAGGTGGATCTGTATGGCGAGTCGTATAAATCCCGATTTCGCCGCGTTTCCGCAGGTGGCGGGCCCGCACGGGTGCTTGAACGCGGCCCGTCCGGCTGGCAGTGTCCGAATGTGATCACCGCACTCGCCGCCCGCCACCGCGCGATGACGCTCGCCGCCCTCCCGCTCGCCGCCGCCCCGCTGCTCGTCGCGGCCCCGGCGCGCGCGGCGGCGCGTCCCGCCGCCGGACCGTCCGGCGTCGTCGCGAAGTCCGCGCTGCTGTACGACGTGACGGACGACGCGACCGCGTGGTCCCGCGCCGCCGACACCGAACGCCCCATCGCCAGCATCACCAAGGTAATGACGGCGCTCGTCGTCCTGCACGAGGGCGGGCTCGGCCGGAAGATCACGATCAGGCGCAAGTACCTCACGTACGCGAAGAAGCACGACGGCAGCACCGCCGGCCTGCACGCGGGCGACCGGCTCACCGCGCGCGAGCTGCTCAGCGCGCTGCTGCTGCCCTCCGGCTGCGACGCCGCCTACGCCCTCGCCGACACCTACGGCCCCGGCAAGGCGAGGTTCGTCGCCAAGATGAACGACGCGGCCCGCGAACTCGGCCTCGACCACACCACCTACGCCAACTTCGACGGCCTGCCCTGGCCGACCGCCACGTCCACCCGCTCCACCGCCCGCGACCAGGTACGCCTCGCCGGCTACGCGATGGACGACGGCACGTTCCGCGCCACCGTCGCCCGCCGCACCTACAGGCTCGCCAGGACCAGGACCCACCACGCCTACACCTGGACCAACACCAACCGGCTCCTCGGCTCCTACAAGGGCGCGATCGGCATCAAGACCGGCACCACCGACGCCGCCGGCTACTCCCTGATGTTCGCCGCCCGCCGCGACGGCCGCACCTTCACCGGCATCGTCCTCAACAGCTCCACCACCGACGAGCGCGCCCGCTTCACCGACGCCGCCCGCATGCTCGACTGGGCCTTCGGCGCCACCGACGCCTACCGCGTCCCACCCGCCCCCACCAACACCACCACCGACTGACCGGCCGCGGTAGGCCTACCGCCGCTTCCCCACGGCGTTGAGGTCGATGTCGAGGTCGAACGGCACCGTCACCTTGAGCCGGTCGTGGTAGATGCCCGTGGGCACGTACGAGGCGGTGCCGGGGTCGAGTTCGTAGACGTACACGACGGTCCGGCCCGCATCCTCCTCGACCCGCCAGAAATGCTTGATCCCGGCTGCGGCGTACTTCGCGGGCTTGGTCCCCCGGTCCCGCTCCTCAGAGTCCGGCGAGACGGCCTCGACAGCGAGCACCAGGTCCTCGGGATGGTAGTAGGTGGCCGGTTCCTCCCGGTCGTACGCCTCAGCGGTCACCAGCAGCACATCGGGTTCCGTCACCTGCCGCTTGGCGAGCTTCACGGCCATCTCCCGATCGACTCGCAGATCCTCCGGCGCCTGGCGGTCGAGTTCGTCCCAGAGAAGGTTGATCACCCTGCTGTGCCACTTGCGCTGCGGGCTCACGAAGACCAGGCTCCCGTCGATCAGCTCCGTGTGCCGGGGCAGACCGCGCATGCTCAGGAAGTGGTCGGCGGTGAAGCCGCCCGGCGGGGGGATCACCCAGTCTGGCAGCGCCTCACGCTCCATGTGACCACTTTCCGCACATGACTCGATACTCTGCGCGCTCATGTCCATACAATGACACATGACTAAGCGCCTGGTCCTGCCAACAGCCTAGAACAGGCGGTGTCAGGCGGGGTCGGGGGTTTCGCTGCGGGTGCGCAGGAGGGCCTTCAGCTCGGTGAGCTGGCGGGCGGCGAGGGCCTTCTCGGCGCCGTTGATGCCCATCGCGCCGATGGACGTCCCGTCGGCGAGGTCGAGGGTGGGCCAGGGGTCGCCCTCGACCATCGACACGCCGAGCACCTCGGGCCAGGCGAGGCTGCGGGTGCGGAAGGCGTTGACGACCGTGAGGCCCGCCTCGCCGGCGACCACGCGGCAGCGGGCCAGCATGTGCAGGACCCACGCGACGACCAGGCCGAACACCACGATCAGCACCCGGTCGAACAGCTTGAACTGCGGGGCCACCACCACGGCGAGCGCGATCAGGCCGACCACGACCACGCCCGCCGTGATGTAGGCCACGAGCCGTGTGGTGCGCGGGCGCCACACGACCGGAAGGGCCCTGACCTCAGTCAACGATCTTCGAGATGGGGATCTCGAGGATGTCGTGGGCGCCGGCCGCCTTCAGCGCGGGGATCAGCGTGTTCACGCCGCGCTTGGCGACCACGGACTCGACCGCGCTGGAGTCGCCGCCGGCCAGCGAGGTGACCGTGGGCGCCGACATCGACGGCATGATGTCCAGGACCTTCTGCAGGTCGGACTGGGCGACGTTCAGCTTCAGCAGCACGTTGCCGCGCGCGCGGATCGCGCCCTGCAGCAGCAGGGAGACGTCCTCCATCGCGGCGCGCTTCTCGGCGTCCTCGTAGGCCTCGCGGTTCGCGACCAGCTCGGTGTAGCTGGTCAGCAGCGTGTCGAGGATGCGCAGGCCGTTCTTGCGGAGCGACGAGCCGGTCTCGGTGAGGTCGACGATCGCGTCCACGATGTCGGGGACCTTCGCCTCCGTCGCGCCGTAGGACGGGACGACCTTCGCCTTGACGCCGTGCTTGTCGAGGAACCGCTTGGTCATCGCGGGGAACTCGGTGGAGATCCGGACGCCCTCCGGCAGGTCGGACACGCTCTGCCAGGGCGCGTCCTCCGGCACCGCCATGATCACGCGGACCGGGTTGGAGGTCGCCTTGGAGTACTGGAGCTCGCCGAGGCTGACCACGTCGGAGTCGGTCTCGGTGATCCAGTCGCGGCCGGTGATGCCGAGGTCGAACAGGCCCTGTTCGAGGTAGGTCGGGATCTCCTGCGGGCGCAGCACGCGGACGCGGTCGATGCGCGGGTCGTCGATCGAGGCGCGGTAGTCGCGGTCCGAGGCGCGCCGGACGGTGAGATCGGCGGCGTCGAACAGCTGCATGGTCGCCTTCTCCAGCGACCCCTTGGGCAGGACGAGTGACAGCACGGAATTGCCTTTCGGAATGGGTTGCGTACGGGTGACCGGGATGACCTCAGGAGCCCAGATGCTCCAGGCCGTGCCCGGCGTGACCGTGATGCCGCAGACCTCGCAGGGTCAGTGCCGTGTCGAGTGCGGCCACAGTCGCCTCCCATCCCTTGTCCTCGGAGCTGCCCGGCAGCCCGCTGCGTTCCAATGCCTGCTCAATGGTGTCACATGTGAGGACCCCGTTGCCCACCGGAGTCGACTCGTCCAGTGCAACGCGTGTCACACCGCTCGTCACGGACTCGCAGACATAGTCGAAATGGGCGGTCGCGCCCCGGATCACCGCGCCGAGGCAGACGACGGCGTCGAGGTCGCGGGCCATCTGCTGGGCGATGACGGGGATCTCCAGGGCGCCGGCGACCCGGACGACCACGGGCGCGTCGATCCCGCACGCCTTCGCCGCGGCGAGGGCGCGCTCCAGCAGCTGGTCGGTGATCTGCCCGTGCCAGCGGGTGCAGACGACGCCGAGCGTCAGCCCGGCCGCGTCGACGACCGTGTCCTCGGGGCGTCCCGCGCCGCTCATGAGAGTCCCTCGATCTCGTGTCCGAGACGGTCCCGCTTGACCGTCAGGTAGCGCCGGTTGTGCTCGGTGACGACGACGGGCATCGTCTCGCGGCCGCGCACGTCCAGCCCGAACCCGTCCAGGCCCGCCAGCTTGTCGGGGTTGTTGGTGAGCACCCGGATCGAGCGGACGCCCAGGTCACGCAGCATATGCGCCGCGTTGGAGTACTCGCGCGCGTCGGCGGGCAGGCCGAGTTCGAGGTTGGCGTCGACGGTGTCGGAGCCGGCGTCCTGCAGGGCGTAGGCGCGCAGCTTGGCGAGCAGGCCGATGCCGCGGCCCTCGTGTCCGCGCAGGTAGACCACGACGCCGCGGCCCTCCTCGGCGATGCGCTCCATGGCGGCGTCGAGCTGGGTGCCGCAGTCGCAGCGCTCGGAGTGCAGGACGTCGCCGGTGAGGCATTCGGAGTGCGCGCGGACCAGGACGTCCTCGCCGTCGGCGAGGTCGCCGAGGACGAGCGCGAGGTGCTCGCCGCCGTCGATCTCGCTGGAGAACCCGACGGCGCGCCACATCCCGTACCGGTTCGGCAGCCGGGTCTCGACGACACGGGTGACCATCGCCTCGGTGCGGCGGCGGTGCTCGGCGAGCTGCTCGATGGAGATCAGCTTGAGGCCGTGCTCCTTGGCGAACACCTGCAGCTCGGGGAGGCGCGCCATGGTGCCGTCCTCGTTGACGACCTCGGCGAGGACGCCCGCCGGGGTGAGCCCGGCCATCCGGGCGAGGTCGACGGCGGCCTCGGTGTGGCCGCGGCGGCGCAGCACGCCGCCCTCGCGGTAGCGGAGCGGGAAGATGTGGCCGGGGCGGACGAGGTCGCCCGGCTCGGACGCCGAGTCGGCGAGCGTCCGGATCGTCCGGGCCCGGTCGCCGGCGGAGATGCCGGTGCTGACGCCGAGCCGCGCGTCGACGCTGACGGTGTAGGCGGTGCGCATGCGCTCGCTGTTCTGCGCGGTCATCAGCGGGATCTGCAGCCGGTCGAGGTCGGCGCCCTCCATCGGGACGCAGATCACGCCGCTGGTGTACCGGATCGTGAAGGTGAGCAGCTCCGGCGTCGCCTTCGACGCGGCGAAGATGATGTCGCCCTCGTTCTCGCGGTCCTCGTCGTCGACCACCACGACGGGGCGTCCCGCCGCGATGTCGGCGACCGCCTCCTCGATGGGGTCGAAGATCCCGCCGCCGTTCGGTCCGTCGTTGAGTCCGTCGTTGCCGCTCATGCGGTCACCGCCTTGTTCCCGGGGGCCGGTACTGCCTTCGCTTCCCGCAGCCAGTTCCTGAACCCGACCATCACCATCACGAAGAAGATCACGTAGACCGCGCCGGACACGTACAGCCCGGAGTGCAGGGCGACCGGCACGCCGACCAGGTCGACCAGCACCCACACGATCCAGAAGTCGACGAGCGCGCGGCTCTGCGCGAACGTCGCGACGGCGCTGCCGACGAAGATGTAGGCGTTCGCCCACGGCGACCAGGCGGCCTTGAGCCAGTCGACGTGGAGGAACAGCTCGGCGACCGCGGCGGTGCCGACGACGAGGGCCGCGATCAGCACGGCGCGCTCCTTCGCCGTCGCGCTCCGCACGACCAGGGGGTCGCCGCCGCGCCGTCCGCGCGCCCACATCGCCCACCCGTAGACGGCGAGGACGCCGAAGAGCACCTGCTTGAGGGCGTTGCCGGGGACGTCGGCGTGCACGGACGCCGCGAGCAGCAGCAGCGCGCCGACCAGTTGCACCGGCCACGTCCAGAGGGTCTTGCGCATGGCGAGCCACACCACGGCGAGCGACAGCACGTTGCCGACGAGGTCGGTCCAGAGGATGTGCTCGCCGAAGATGTCGAAGCCCGCGCCGAGCCAGCTCATGCCGCGCCGCCCGCCGGGTCGGGATCACTCGCCGGGCCGCCCGCCGCCGCGCGGTCGCCGAGCATCCGCTCGACGTACTTGGCGACGACGTCGACTTCGAGGTTGACGGGGTCGCCGGGCTTCTTGTGGCCGAGCGTGGTGAGGGACAGCGTCGTCGGGATGAGCGCGACGCTGAACCGGTCGGCGCCGGCCTCGACGACCGTGAGGCTGATGCCGTCGACCGTGATCGAGCCCTTGCCGACCACGTAGCGGGCCAGGGGCGCGGGGAGCGAGACGGTGACGACGTCCCAGCGTTCGCCCGGTTCGCGGGAGAGGATCGTTCCGACGCCGTCGACGTGGCCCTGGACGAGATGGCCGCCGAGCCGGTCCGAGAGCCGGACGGGCCGCTCCAGGTTGACCTTGGACCCGGGTTCCAGCGCGCCGAGGCTGGACCGGTCCAGGGTCTCCTTCATCGCGTCGGCGGTGAAGGTCCCGTCCTTGACGTCCACCACGGTGAGACAGACGCCGTTGACGGCGATCGACGCGCCGTGGACGGCGTCCTCGGTGACGAGCGGGCCGCGGATCGTGAGGACGGCCGAGTCGCCCTCGGCCTCGACCGCAACGATCTCGCCGAGCTCCTCGACGATGCCGGTGAACATTCCCCGGGCCTCCTTGTTCCGCTGCTACGGAACCCGGCTCCGGGGGTACGTGCGTCGACACTGCGGCACCCCTGGGTCACCAGGGGTGCACTGCGCGCTGCCTCCCATCCGGACTTTCACCGTCGGTCCTGGAGTTCCACCAGGTCAACCGGCCGATGGCTTCGGCCGGGTCGCGGACTGTCACCGCCGGTTCGGAATTGCACCGACCCCGGAGCACGCGTTCATGCTTTGGGAACCAGTGTGCCATGCGAACCATTCCCCGCCCTATGTGAGCATCGCCACGGCCGCATGCGGCCTACCAAGCGCTCGCTCGGCCTATCCTTGCGCGGTTCAACGTTCAACGATCTCCGGCGCCGGGTAGACCCCGATCCGGACCCCGCCTCCGCTCCCCGCACCCGACTCCGCGCCGCCGAGCCCGTGGTGACCGCCATCCCAACGTGGGCCCGGCGGCGCGGCCACGACTCGGCCACGACTCGGCCACGACTCGGCCCGTCCCCGCCGGCCGGGCCGGGCGGCTCAGGGGGCGAGGCGCAGGCCGCCGGGCGCGGTGGCGACGTGCGTCAGGTCCGGGACGATCGCGTGCGCCCCGGTCAGCTCGGCCCGGTCGTGGCTGGTGCCCACGGCCAGGACGGTCGCGCCGGCGGCGCGGCCCGCGGCGATGCCGGCCGGGGCGTCCTCGACGACCACGCAGGCCGACGGGTCGACGCCGAGGCGGCCGGCCGCCAGCAGGTACCCGGACGGGTCGGGCTTGCCGCGCGAGACGTCCTCGGCGGTGACGACGACGGGCGGCAGCGGGACGCCGGCGACCCCGGTGCGGACCCGGAGCTGCTCCTTGTCCATGGACGTCACCATCGCCCACGGCATGCCGTTCATCGCGGTCAGCAGGGCCAGGGCGCCGGGCAGCGCGGTGATCCCGTCGGTGCGCTCGGCCTCCAGCGCGTCGAGGCGGGCGGTGGCCGCGGCGACCCGGTCGGCGGGCAGGAAGTCGGCGACGCGGTCGCTCGTGCGGCGGCCGTGCGCGCCCGACAGGAACTCGTCGGCGTCGAGCCCGTACTCCGCCGCCCAGACGCGGGCGGCGGCCTCGACCAGCGGGGTCGAGTCGACGAGCGTGCCGTCCACGTCGAAAAGGACGGCCGTACAGGGCAGTGTCACCATGCGGTCATCGAACCATCACCACGAGGCGGCCGCGGTCGCCTTCTCCGCCTGCGCCTTCAGCCTCCGGACGGCCTCGGACGGGTCGTCGGCGCCGTAGACGGCGCTGCCCGCGACGAAGACGTCCGCTCCGGCCTCCGCGCAGCGCTCGATCGTCTCGGCGCTGACGCCGCCGTCCACCTGGACCCACACCGGCAGGTCCCGGCCCTTGATCATGTCGCGGGCGCGGCGGACCTTCGGCAGCACGACGTCCAGGAACCTCTGCCCGCCGAACCCGGGCTCCACGGTCATCAGCAGGAGCATGTCGATCTCGCCGAGGAGGTCCTCGAAGCCCTCGACCGGAGTGGCGGGATTCACACCGAGCCCGGCGCGCGCGCCGGCCGCGCGGATGGCGCGGAGCGTGCGGATCGGCGCCTTGGCGGCCTCGGCGTGGATGGTGACGGAGCCCGCCCCGGCCTCGGCGTACTGCGGCGCCCACCGGTCCGGGTCCTCGATCATCAGGTGGCAGTCGAGGGGCAGCGCGCTGTGCTTGAGCAGCGCCTCGACGACCGGGAGGCCCAGGGTGAGGTTGGGCACGAAGTGGTTGTCCATGACGTCGACGTGCACCCAGTCGGCGGTGCCGGAGATGAGCGCGACGTCCTCGGCCAGGCGGGCGAAGTCCGCGGAGAGGATGCTGGGTGCGATCTGTGGTGCCATGATGCCCCGAGTCTATTGGGCCGGTTCGTCCGGCCCATCACCCGGCCGGGTGAGCGGAGGGGTGGCCCGGCGCGCCAGGCCGAGCCGGACGAACGCCTCCGGCGCGCCCGCCGTCGCCCACAGGGCGAGCAGCGCCTGGACGGTGAACGCCTCGGCCGCGCGGGGCCAGGGAAGCAGGTCGAGCGAGGAGATCACGCCCGCGCCCGCGGCGCCGACGACCAGGCGCGCGAGGCGGCGCCCGAGGGGGCCGCCCGCGTCGAACCAGCCGCGCGCGGCGGCGATCGACATCCCCGCGAGGATCCCGAACAGCCCGCCGGAGGCGGCGGCCGCCTCGTTCACGGTGATGGGGCGGGTGTGCCCGCCGTCCGCGACGATGGCCCTCGCCCACGCGGCCGGCCAGTGCCAGCCGTGCAGGGAGCGGACGGCGAGCCAGGCGCCGCCCAGGAACGCCAGCGCGATCACCAGCGCCATCGCCGCCTGGAGGAGCAGCGGGCGCGCGCTCCACCACGGGACGACCCGCGGTTCGAGCCACAGCCCCGCGACAAGGACGCCCAGGCCGATCGCCCATCCGGCGAGGACCTGGCCGGACGAGTGCACGCCCAGGTAGACCCGGGACGCCCCGATCAGCGCGATGACGGCGGCCGCCGCCGCCCACACGCCGGGGCGGCGCGTCCGGGACGCGAAGAAACCCCAGGTCACGACCGCGTTCTGGGCGTGTCCCGACGGCATCCCGAACGAGGCGAGCGGCTGCCGCCCGTGGACGGACGGGTCCGTCCAGAACGGGCGCGGGGCGTGCCACACCAGCTTCAGGACCGTGTTGAGCGTCGACCCGAACGACAGGAGGACGATCGCGCGCGCGGCGAGCCGCGGATGGACGCACCAGTAGAGGACCACGAGCGCCGGGATGTAGAACCCGGCGCTGCCGAGGTACGTCATCGCGAGCATGAAGCCGGTGAGCACCGGCGAATCAGTCCCCGCGGCGCAGGAGGGCGAGGAACATCGCGTCGGTGCCGTGCCGGTGCGGCCAGAACTGCGCGTACGGGCCGTCGCCCACGCCGGTGAGGTCCGCCGCGACCGAGGCGAGGACGGCGGGCGCGTCGAGCCGTTCGACGTCGCCGCGGTCGCGCAGCACGTCGTCCACCACCACCCGCGTCTCGGCGAGGTGCGGCGAGCAGGTGACGTAGGCGACGACGCCGCCGGGACGGACCGACTCCAGCGCGGTCGCCAGCAGCCGGCGCTGCAGCGGCCCGAGTTCGGCGACCGACTCGGGGCCGCGGCGCCAGCGGGCCTCGGGACGGCGCCGCAGCGCGCCCAGGCCGGTGCAGGGCGCGTCCACCATCACGCGGTCGAACGCGCCGGGGCGCCACGCCGGGGCGGTGCCGTCCGCCGCGACGACGCCCGTCCGGTCGTCGACCGCGCGCCGGACGAGGCCCGCGCGGTGCGGCTGGACGTCGGCGGCGAGGAGGCGCGCGTCGCGTCCGGCGGCCACGGCGGCCAGCAGGCCCGCCTTGCCGCCGGGGCCGGCGCAGACGTCCGCCCAGCGGGCGTCCCGCCCGTCCAGCGGGGCCGCCGCGAGCGCGAGCGCGACCATCTGGCTCGCCTCGTCCTGGACGGCGGCGCGGCCGTCCCCGACGGCGTCGATGTGCGCCGGGTCGCCCTCCGCCAGCACGGCCGCGTACGGCGAGTACGGGGCCGGTGCGGCGCCCGCGTCGTAGAGCTCCTGCGCGGTCGCGCGGCCGGGGCGGGCGACCAGCGTCACCCGGGGGCGCGCGTTGTCGGCCTCCAGCAGGGCGCCGATCTCGTCGCGGTCGGGGCCGAGCGCGTCGCGCAGCGCCGACACGATCCACTTCGGGTGGCTGTGCGCGATCGACAGCCGGGTGGTGGCGTCGGCGTCGGCGGGCGCGACGATCGCGAGCCAGGCGTCCAGGTCGCGGGAGGCGACCTTGCGGAGCACCGCGTTCGCGAACTTCGCCTGGCCGGGGCCCGACACCGACCGCGCCAGCTCCACCGCCGTCCCGACCGCGGCGTGCGGCGGGATGCGGGTGGCGAGGATCTGGTGGGCGCCGAGGCGCAGCACGTCCAGCAGCGGCGCGTCGATGCGGCGCAGCTCGCGGTCGCTGCACAGGGCGAGGACCGCGTCGTAGGTGCCGCGGCCGCGCAGCGTGCCGTAGGTCAGCTCGGTGGCGAGGGCGGCGTCGCGGCCGGTGATGCCGCGGTCGCGCAGGCGGGTGGGCAGCAGCAGGTTCGCGTACGCGTCGCGGGTCTCGACGGCGCGGATCACGTCGAACGCGGTGCGCCGGACGAGGTCCTGCGGGCGGCCCGTCTTGCGAGGGCCGCCGGGCCTGCGGTTGCGGTCGGGGCGGCCGCGGCCGCCACGGGTCGGCGGCATCAGTGCAACGCGTCCTTGTCGGTGAGGTCGACGCCGCGGATCCAGTCGGCGGCCGCCATGCGGCGCTTGCCCTGCGGCTGGACGTCGCCGAGCGCGACGGGGTGCGTGGCCGTGCCGACCAGCACCTCCTTCTTCCCGGCGCGCAGCTCGCCCGGCGCCAGCCCCTCCGCGTCCGGGGCGGGGCGCACCGGGCCGAGCTTGAGGCGGGCGTCGCGGAACGTCGTCCACGCGCCGGGCGCGGGCGTGCAGGCGCGGACCAGGCGGTCGATGTGCAGTGCGGGCGTCCGCCAGTCGACGCGGCCGTCCTCGGGGGTCAGCTTGGCCGCGTGCGACACGCCCTCGGTGGGCTGCGGGCGCGGTTCGAGGACGCCGGCCTCGATGCCGTTCATCGTGTCGAGCAGCAGGCCGGCGCCCGCGACGGCGAGCCGTCCGAGCAGGTCGCCCGTGGTGTCGGTGGGGCGGATGGGTTCGGTGAGCACGCCGTAGACCGGGCCGGTGTCGAGGCCCTCCTCGATCTGGAACGTGGCCGCGCCGGTGACGTCGTCGCCGTGCAGGATCGCCCGCTGGACGGGCGCCGCGCCACGCCACGCGGGCAGCAGCGAGAAGTGCAGGTTCACCCAGCCGTGCCGGGGGATGTCGAGCGCCTCGCGCGGGAGCAGCGCCCCGTAGGCGACGACCGGGCAGCAGTCGGGCGCGATCGCGCGGAGCCGGTCGAGGAACTCCGGGTCGCGGGCCTTGGCGGGCTTGAGCACCTCGACGCCCGCCTCGGCGGCGCGGACCGCGACGGGGCTCGCCTCCAGGTGCCGGCCGCGGCCGGACCGGGCGTCCGGCCGGGTCACCACCGCGGCCACCTCGTGGTCGGACGCGAGCAGCGCGTCCAGCGCCGGGACGGCGGTCTCGGGGGTTCCCGCGAAGACGAGGCGCATCAGCCGCTCACCTCGCCGGGGGCGTGCCGGTGCGGTGCGTCCGAAGGGGCGGGCGGCATCTAGATCGCCTTCCCGAAGGTCCGGTGCGGCGACTCCTTCACGACGGGCGCCGGGTCGCCGAACCACTCGGCCTCCCGGATCGCCTTCATCGCGGCCTTGCGCTGCTCGGGGTCCATCCGGTCGATGAAGATGATGCCGTCGAGGTGGTCGGTCTCGTGCTGGACGCAGCGGGCCAGCAGGTGGGTGCCCTCCAGCGTGATCGGCTCCCCGTGCATGTTGAAGCCCTTCGCCACGACGCCGACCGAGCGCGGCGTCGGGAACGCCAGGCCGGGCAGCGACAGGCAGCCCTCGTCGTCGGTCTCCTGCTCCTCCGACAGGTCGAGCGTCGGGTTCACCACGTGCCCGAGCCGGTCGTCGACGTAGTAGGTGAACACGCGCAGACCCACGCCGAGCTGCGGCGCCGCCAGGCCCGCCCCGGGAGCGTCGATCATCGTGTCGGTGAGGTCCTTGACGAGCTGGCGCAGCTCCTTGTCGAAGTCCTTCACCGGCTCCGCGGGCGTGCGCAGCACAGGGTCGCCGAAGAGGCGGATGGGCTTGACGGCCAACGAGGACTCCGTTCCTGCGGGTGGGGCGCCGCGCGCCGCTCGTGGGGGCGCGCCGGGCGGGACCGTGGGTGTCGCGGCCTCCAGTCTACGGAGGGATCACGCGGACCTCACACGCCGCCGTTCCCGGCGGCCCCCGCCGAGCGGGCCTTGTAGGCGGCGGTGCGGGCGGCCTTGGCGGTCGCCTTGTCGGGATGGTGGTCGCCGAGCGCCTCCAGGACGTCCGCGACGCCCGGGTGGTCGGTGCGCCACAGCTCGTCCACCATCTCCCGCATCTCCGCCCCGGGCGGCGCGTCGACCAGCGCGGCCGCGACGGCCTCCTCCGGTTCGGCGGTCTCCAGCATGCCGGCGACGGTGTCGACGAACACCCACAGGTACTCGGCGCGGGACAGCTCCCGGCCGGCCGGGTCGCCCGCCGCGTTCAGCCAGAGCGCCGCGTACGGCGACACGAGCGGGTGCTCCTGCGCGGCCCGCACCACCGGCGCGGCCTCCGGGCCGACGCGGTGCAGGACGGCGGCGGCGAGGTTGCGGGCGCCCGGCCCGCCGCCGCGCATCACGTCGAGCAGGTCGGCGGCGGCGTCCTTGACGTCGTGGGAGGCGAGCCACCCGTCGATCTCCTCGTCGGCGGTCTCGGGCCGGTGCCAGGCGAGCCCGGCGACCAGCTCGGCGGCCGGCGCGCCGGCCAGCTCCCCGACGACCGGCGCGGTGAACCCGTCCGACAGCAGCAGCTCCCGCACGCCCCACACGCCGAGCGGGGTGAGCGCGCGGCCCCCGTCGCCGGCGGGCTCGACGACGCCCCAGCGGGCCAGGTCGTCCAGTTCGAGGACGAGCGCGTCGCGCACCGCCGTCGCCAGCGACCGCTCGTCGGAGATCTCGTAGGCCTCGGCGACGTGGCCGAGCAGCGCGTCGGCCAGCTCGTCCGGGGGGGCGGGCTCCTCCTGCTCGTACAGGTGGATCAGCACGCCGGTCAGCTCGTTCTGGACCAGCTCGATCGCGTCGAGCCCGTCGGACGGGTCGTGCTCGGGGACGGCGACGGAGTCCAGCAGCCGCAGCCAGAGGCGCAGCACGCGCTCGTCGTCGCCGGAGTCGAGGTCGTGCAGCGCCGGGCCCGCCGCGGCCTTGCCGGCCTCCGCGCGGATCACCTCGGCCTCGGTCGCGGCCCACCAGAGCCGGTCGAGCTCCGGCAGGTCGGTCTGGTCGCCGACCTCGACGTCGGGGAGGCGGCGCGGCGTGGCGAGGCCGAGCGCGGCGACCGCGGCCTCGGCGTCCGCCGCGGTCAGCTCGTCCAGCTCGGTGAGCGCCCGCTCGCCCGTCCACTCGGCCAGCGCGCGGATCTCGGCGGTCAGCCCGGAGCGGCGCGCCGCGTCCGCCAGGTCCGCCGCCGGGGCCAGCCGGACCGGCGGGACGACGAGGTCCTCGGTGCGGCGCAGGTACTCCTCGGCGCGGGCGTAGCGCTCCTCGTCCGGCAGCGCCTCGAACTCCCGCATCCACTCCTCGACGGCGGGCTGGTCGTCGAGGGAGATCCCGTCGGCGTCCATCAGCCCGGCGACGACCTCCGCGGCGACCTGCCGCTCGGCGCTGTCGGTCGCGGCGACCACCTCGGTGAACTCCGGGGCGAGCCGCTCGATCTCGGCGGCCAGCTCCGCGGCGCGCTCGCCGGGCACGACCCCGGTGTCGCCGAGGAACGCCGCGATGAGGCGCAGCGTGTCCAGCACGGACGGCACCTCGTCGGCGCCCGCGACCACCGTGTCCGGGAACACCTCCAGCAGCAGCCCGCGGAGCGCGGCGGGGGTGAGGGCGTCCGGGCCCTCCAGCCCCATCTCGCGCCCGGCGAGGTCGAGCAGCAGCTGAGCGCCCTGCCCGTCGATCTTCTCGCCGCGTTCGTCCGCCCAGCGCCGCAGGTCGCCCGCGGTCGTCTCCACCCAGTTGTCGGCCACCCGAGAACCCTATTGGCCCGCGCCTCCCGCGGGGGCCAACTCCGCGCACACCCGCGCCGCGCCGCCGCGATCCGCTCCGGGACGGACGCCCTCGCCGGGATCAGATGAGTTCGAGGGGGTCGATCTGGACGCGGACGGTCTCGGTCGCCTTGCGCGCGCTGCGGACGCCCTGAGCCTCCTTGAGCGCGCGCGCGAGCGCGGGCCCCGCCGCGCGCGGCACCCTAACGAGGGCGCGCTCCTTCTCCGGCCCCTCCGCACCCGGCTGCCTCGGCACGGGCACCGGCCCGAGCACCTCCGCCCCGTCCGGCAGCCGCGCGTCCGCCAGCAGCTCCCGGATCGCCGCCGGGGTCGCGGTCAGCGACGCCATCCGCGCCGCCGGCGGGAACCCCGCCTCCCGGCGCTCGGCCAGCTCCCGCTCGGCGTAGGTGACCGGGTCCCACCGGACGAGCGCCTGGACGGCCGGCAGTGCGCCCTCGGCCGCCACCACCACCGGCCCCTCCGGGCGGACGAGCGCCGCCGCGTTCATCCACCGCCGCAGCGTCTCCTCCCCCGCCCGCAGATCGGGCCGCCCCAGCAGCACCCAGCCGTCCAGCAGCAGCCCGGCCGTGTAGCCGCCGTCGGCCGGGGGCTCCGCACCCGGCGTCGACACCACCAGCGCCCGCTCCGGTCCGACCCGCTCCAGGATCGCCTCCCGCCCGGACGTCCGCACCGGCACGCCGGGGAACGCCCGGCCCAGCTCCTCCGCCGTGCGCTTCGCGCCCACGACGATCGCCCGCACCTGGAAGAAGCCGCACTCCGGGCAGTGCCAGTCGCCCGCGATACGGCCGCACCAGCGGCAGTAGGGAGCCGCGTGCGACGACGACAACGCCAACGGCCCCTGGCAGGCGACGCAGTGCGCCGGAGTACGGCACCGCCCGCACGCGATGCCCGGCACGTAACCGCGCCTGGGGACCTGCACGAGCACCGGCCCGTCCTCCAGCGCGCGCCGCGCCGCCTCGAACGCCAGATTCGGCAGCCGCGCCGTGCGCGCCGCCGCGTCCCGGGCGAGCTGCGCGTCCTCCCCCACGTACCGGACGCGCGGCATCGCCCGCCGCACCCGCGCCCGGTCGGCGGCCAGGGCATGCGCCCATCCCGTCTCGACCAGCACGGTCGCGTCCGTCGTCCGGGTGAACCCGCCGATCAGCGCGCCCGCCTTCGCCCGGTGCGCGCGCAGCGCCAGCACCTCACGCGGATGCGGATAGGGGGCGTGCGGCTCGGCGTGCACGTCGTCGCCGTCGTCCCACAGCACGGCGAGGCCCAGATCGGCGACCGGCGCGAACATCGCGGCCCGCGTCCCGACCACCGCCCGCGCCTTCCCCCGCAGCACCGCCAGCCACCGCCGGTACCGCTCGGCCGGACCCAGCTCCGCCGTCAGCGCGACGTGCCGCCCCTCCCCCAGCTCCGCGGACAGCGCCGCGTCGACCCGGGCCACGTCGCGGCCGTCCGCCACGACGACGAGGGCGCCGCGCCCGGCGCGCAGCGTCACCGCCACGGCCCGCGCGATGGCCGCCGCCCACTCCGGGCCCGGGAGCGCCGTCCACACCGCCCGCGGCGCCCTGCCCTCCGCCAGCGCCGTCAGGAACGACACGCCCGCCGGATATTCGAGCCAGGGGTTCTCGCCCTCGTCCGGCCCGGCCGCCGGCGGCTCGCCGGTCTCGTCCTTGACGGCCTCGCCCTCCACGCGGGCATGCCGCGGCGGGACGGCGAGCCTCAGCACGTCCGCGAACGTCCCGGCGTACCGGTCGGCGACCTCCCGCGCGAGCGAGGCGATCTCCGGGGTGAGGACGGGCTCCGGGGACGTCACGCGCTCCAGGTACAGGAGCTTCCCGTCATGGCCGCTCTCCTCGACCCGCTCCAGCAGGAACCCGTCGACGAGCTGCCCCGCGAACCGCACCCGCACCCGGCACCCCGGCACGGCCTTCGCGTCGAGCTCCACCGGGACCAGGTAGTCGAACGGGCGGTCCAGATGCGGGAGGGACATGTCGACGGCGACACGCGCGACGGGCCGTTCCTCCGCCGGGCGCCGCGCCCCCTTCTTCGGGGCCTTCCCGCCGCCCCTGCCGGCCGCCGCCGTCGCCTGCCGCGCCTTGCCCGCGGGCACTCTGGGGACGTCGTCCAGGCCCGGGATCAGGTCCGCCCCGCCTCCGTCCTCGGTCACGTCCCCGTCCTACCAGATCAGCCCGACGGTCAGCGGCGCGCGCTAAGGTGTGGTCCGTTTGAACGGGGCGCGCATCAGGCCGATCCGCGAACAAGCGGGGTCGCCCGACGCCCTTCGCGCTCCCGCCGTCCGACGAGCACGTGCAGGCGATGTGACCACAGCGCATTCTCCAGAGCTGACCGACGCCCGGACCCGGGCCGGGTCATCGGCCCGCCCGGGCCGCCCCGGCGCGTCCTGGTGGAAGCGGTGGACCAACCCCCGCAACCCCGTCGTGGCCGCCACGGTCGCCGCCGCCGTCATGCACCTGGTCTGGGCCCTGTACCTGGCGACCGAGGGCGGCGACCTCGCCGCCCAGGCCGCCTGGACCGACTTCGCCTGGAAGCACCCCACCGCCGCCTACAGCTTCGCCTGGTACGGCGGCATGCACCCCGCCTCCTACAGCCTCCTGTCCCCGTACCTGATGGCGCTGTTCGGCATCCGGACCGTCGCCGTGGTCGCCGGCACCGTCTCGGCGGGGCTCACCGCGCACCTCCTGAGGCGGTTCAAGGCCCCCATGGCGCTGCCCGCCGCGCTCTGGGCCGCGTTCGCGCTGTCGTGCAACACCGCCTCCGGCCGCGTGACGTTCGGCCTCGGCCTCATGTTCGCGCTGATGGCGGTGCACGTCGCGTTCACCCCGCGCGGCACGCCCGCGCTCCGCTTCGCCGGGATGGTCGGCCTCGGCCTGCTCGCCACGGCGTCCAGCCCCGTCGCGGGCCTGTTCCTGCTCGTCCTCGCCGCCACGCTCTTCCTCACCGGACGGCGCCGCGCCGGCGTCTCCGTCGCGATCGGCATGCCCGTCGTGGTCGGCACGACGAGCCTGCTGTTCCCCTTCAACGGCGTCCAGCCGATCGACTTCACCGCGATCGTGCTGTGGGCGATCATCAGCGTCGTCGCGATCCTCGTCTTCGCCCCGCCGAGTTGGCGGTTCGTCCGCGTCGGCGCCGGCGTCTACCTGCTGGGCATCCTGCTCACCTGGGCGATCCCGTCCCCCGTCGGCAGCAACGTCGAGCGCCTCTCGCTGGTCTTCGGCGCGATGTTCTGCCTGTCCGCCGTCGCGCGCGCACACGGCCGCGTCCGCATCGCGGTGCTGTCCCTGGCGTTCATCGTCACCGGCTCATGGCAGGTCGTGAAGCCCATCGAGGACCTCGTCCACACCACCCCCGCCGCGTCCGCCGCCGCCAACGCCCAGGGCCTCGTCGACGAACTCCACGCCCTCGGCGCCCAGCGGACCCGCATCGAGGTCGTCCCCCTCCGCTCCCACTGGGAGGCCGCCGGCCTCAGCCGCCACTTCATCCTCGCGCGCGGCTGGAACCGCCAGGTCGACGCCGAACGCCACGGGCTCTTCTACAAGGACGGCGCCCTCACCGCCGCCAGCTACCACGACTGGCTGCAGAAATGGGCCGTCCAGTACGTCGTGCTCCCCGAGCAGGAGGCC
Organism: Actinomadura sp. RB99; assembly: GCF_014706005.1. Lineage (NCBI taxonomy): Bacteria > Bacillati > Actinomycetota > Actinomycetes > Streptosporangiales > Thermomonosporaceae > Actinomadura > Actinomadura sp. RB99. The sequence goes on from NZ_JABMCA010000037.1 coordinate 39,152, forward strand.
GACTGGTCCGGCAAGGGCGAAGCCGCGCTCGTCAAGGCCGGCCAGCCGTACCTCGCGGAGGTCTGGCACGACGAGCACTGGCGGCTCTACCGCGTCGCCTACCCCACGCCGCTCGTCGACCCGCCCGCGACCGTCCAGACCCTCGACTCCGGCGAGCTGACCGTGGAGATGCCGTCGGCCGGCTCCGTCCTCGTCCGCGTCTCCTGGTCCCCCTGGCTCAGCGTCACCGGCGGCGACGCCTGCCTCGCCCGCGCCGGCGACTTCGTCCGGATGAACACCAAGGGCCCCGGCCACTACACCATCGCCGCCCACTACGGCCTCCACCGCGGCAACCACTGTGTTGGCTGAATCCCAGCCCAGGGCCCTCGCCTAGCGGCTCGGCCCCTGACTGGTCTTCGGCGAGCGCGAACTCGCTTCGCGAGCTTCCCGGTGGGGCTCGCCTCCGGCTTCGCCCCACCGGTCAGATAACGCGCTCGCGCGACGGCTGAGGCTGTCGGATGGTTTCCCAGCCCGCTCGCTGATCGGCGTGCGGCCGCCTTCGACCACAGGGGCGGGCGGCACGATGAACACTCCGAAGGCCCTTGCGGAGCCTCTGGTCGTCGCTGTGCGGCTCGGAGGAGCGCGGGCGGGGCTGAGAGCGGTCAGAAACGGCTCAGGCATGCGGAAGGGCCCTGGAGGTGCTCCAGGGCCCTTCCGCGCGTCAGGGACGCTTACGGCTCGTCAGAGGCCGGCGGCGGAGGCCAGGTCCTTGGCGCGGTCCGTGGACTCCCAGGAGAAGTCCGGCTCCTCGCGGCCGAAGTGGCCGTACGCGGCGGTCTGCGAGTAGATCGGGCGGAGCAGGTCGAGGTCGCGGACGATCGCGGCGGGACGCAGGTCGAAGACGTCGGCGACGGCCTTCTCGATCTTCTCCGGGGCGACCTTCTCGGTGCCGAACGTCTCGACGAACACGCCGACCGGGTGGGCCTTGCCGATCGCGTAGGCGACCTGGACCTCGGCGCGGTCGGCGAGCTGCGCGGCGACGATGTTCTTGGCGACCCAGCGCATCGCGTACGCGGCGGACCGGTCGACCTTGGACGGGTCCTTGCCGGAGAACGCGCCGCCGCCGTGCCGGGCCATGCCGCCGTAGGTGTCCACGATGATCTTGCGGCCGGTGAGGCCGGCGTCGCCCATCGGGCCGCCGATCTCGAAGCGGCCGGTCGGGTTGACCAGCAGCCGGTAGCCGTCGGTCTCCAGGTCGAACTGGGCGAGCACCGGGTCGACGACGTGCTCCTTGACGTCCGGGGCGAGCAGCTCCTTCAGGTCGATGTCGGGAGCGTGCTGGCTGGACACCACGACGGTGTCGAGGCGGACGCCGCGGTCGCCGTCGTACTCGATGGTGACCTGGGTCTTGCCGTCCGGGCGCAGGTAGGGGACGGTGCCCTCCTTGCGGACCGCGGACAGCCGCTGCGCGAGCCGGTGCGCCAGCGTGATCGGCAGCGGCATCAGCTCGGGGGTCTCGTTGGTGGCGTAGCCGAACATCAGGCCCTGGTCGCCGGCGCCCTGCCGGTCCAGGTCGTCGACGCCCTCGCCCTCGCGGGTCTCGTAGGCGTCGTCGACGCCCTGCGCGATGTCGGGCGACTGCGCGCCGATGGACACCGACACGCCGCAGGAGTGGCCGTCGAAGCCCTTCTTGGACGAGTCGTAGCCGATCTCGAGGATCTTCTCCCGGATGACGCCGGGGATGTCCACATAGGTCTCGGTGGTGACCTCACCGGCCACATGCACCTGACCGGTCGTGATCATCGTCTCGACGGCGACCCGGCTCTTCGGGTCGTCCTTGAGCATCGAGTCGAGGATCGCGTCGCTGATCTGGTCCGCGATCTTGTCCGGGTGTCCTTCGGTGACGGACTCGGAGGTGAACAGGCGGCGAGACACGTACGTGAACTCCTTGCAGCGGCTGCTGACTGACGTCGCAGGACGGATATGTCATCGAGTTCGGCGGGGACCTCCCCGCACGGGCGTTCAAGGGTGGTAAGCCCGCAGTCTAGCGGGATCGGCTCCGGACGCCGGTATGGCGTTGGTCGCGGTCGGGCAGCCTCCGGTCAATCCGCGGGCAGGGGATCAAGGCGCGCGGCGACCAGATCCCAGACGACGTCGGCCAGGGCCTCCTTCGCGCCGCGCTCGACCTCGGTGCTCGACCCGTCGGCGCCGAGGATCACCGCGGCGTTGTCGGGGCGGCCGAAGGTGAGGTCCGCCCCGACCTGGTTGACGACCAGCAGGTCGCTGCGCTTGCGGGCGAGCTTGGCGCGGCCGTTGGCGAGCACGTCGTCGGTCTCGGCCGCGAAGCCGACGATCACCTGCCCGGCGCGGCGGCGCTCGCCGAGCTCGGCCAGGATGTCGGGGTTCTTGGCGAGCCGGATCGGCTCCGGTTCGCCCCCCTCGGTCTTCTTGATCTTCGAGTCGCGGTAGTCGACCGGGCGGAAGTCGGCGACGGCGGCGGCCATCACCACCGCGTCGGCGTCGCCCGCGGCCTCCAGCACGGCCTTGCGCATGTCCTCGGCGGACCCCACCGGCACGACGCGCGCGCCGGCCGGGTCGGGCAGCGCCACGTTGGCCGCGACGAGCGTCACCCGCGCGCCGCGGGCCACCGCGGTGCGGGCCAGCGCGTACCCCTGCAGGCCGGACGAGCGGTTGCCGAGGAACCGGACGGGGTCGAGGGGCTCGCGGGTGCCGCCGGCGGACACCACCACGTGCCGCCCGGCGAGGTCGCGGTCCGCGCTTCCGCGCGCGAGCGTGCGCCGGGCCACCTCGAACAGCTCGGCGGGGTCGGGCAGCCGGCCGGGGCCGGTGTCCTTGCCGGTCAGCCGGCCGGACGCGGGCTCCACCACGATCGCGCCGCGCTCGCGGAGCGTCGCGACGTTCGCCCGGGTGGCCGGGTGCTCCCACATCTCGGTGTGCATCGCGGGCGCGAACACCACCGGGCAGCGGGCCGTGAGCAGGGTGTTGGTGAGCAGGTCGTCGGCCAGGCCGTGCGCGGCCCGGGCGAGCAGGTCGGCGGTGGCGGGGGCGACGAACACCAGGTCGGCGCCCTGCCCGAGGCGGACGTGCGGGACCTGCGCGACCCCGTCCCACACGGCGGTGGAGACGGGGTTGCCCGACAGCGCCGCCCAGGTCGGCTCGCCGACGAAGCGCAGCGCGTCCTCGGTCGGGACGACGGTGACGTCGTGACCCGACTCGGTGAGCCGCCGCAGCAGCTCGCACACCTTGTACGCGGCGATCCCGGCGCTCACACCGAGGACGACGCGCGGCTTACGGGAGGTCATGCGGACACTGTCCCATCAGGCCCGGGAACCGGTCGCACCCGGGGTCGCCGCCTGGGCGGCGCTCCGGGGGCATCGGCGGGGCCGCCCGCCGGCACGGCGGGCCGCCTCACCCGGACCGGGGCGCTCAGCCCTCGATCGGCTCGGCGTTGAGGAGGCCCTCGCGCGTCTCGCGGAGCGCGATCGACAGGGGCTTCTCCTGCACCTGGGTCTCGACGAGCGGGCCGACGTACTCCAGCAGGCCCTCGCCGAGCTGGGCGTAGTAGGCGTTGATCTGCCGGGCGCGCTTGGCCGCGATGCTCACGAGGCCGTACTTGGTCTCGACGACCTCGAGGAGCTCGTCGATCGACGGGTTGGTGATGCCTTCGCTGCTGGCTGCCACTCCGTGGCCTTCCACTAGTGATTCACTGCGGTGCCGGCCGCCGTCACGGCGGTCGCCGACACTAACGACCAGCCATCAAGGTTAGCAGCTCGTCGCACACGTCCTGGACGGACGTGTTCACCAGGGTGACGTCGAACTCCTTCTCGGCGGCGAGCTCGACGCGGGCGGCGTCCAGCCGGCGCTCGATCACCTCGGGCGGCTCGGTGCCGCGGCCGGTGAGGCGGCGGACCAGCTCGTCCCAGCTGGGCGGCGCGAGGAAGACCAGGCGCGCCCCGGGCATCGTCTCGCGGACCTGCCGGGCGCCCTGCAGGTCGATCTCCAGGAGGACGGGCTCGCCGCGGGCGAGGCGCTCCTCCACGGGCCGGCGCGGGGTGCCGTAGCGGTTGCCCGCGAACTCGGCCCACTCGAGCAGCTCCCCTTCGGCGACGAGCCGGTCGAAACCGGCGTCGTCGACGAAGAAGTACTGCACACCGTGGGTCTCACCCGGGCGGGGGGCCCGGGTGGTCACCGAGACCGACAGCCACACCCGGGGGTGTGAGCGCCGGATCTCGGCGACGACCGTGCTCTTGCCGACGCCCGACGGTCCGGACAGGACCGTCAGGCGGGACATGAGCGGGCCATGCGGTTGTTCGGAGCCCTCCGGCGCAGTGATGGGTGCGCCGGAACCGGGCGAGATGGTGCCGGATCCGGAGAGCCCGGACCCGGCCGCGGCGGCCTCGCCACCGCGCCCGCCCGTGAGTCGCGCGTCAGCGGTTCGCACTTCCGCCGAACTCACGCTCCAGGGAGGCGCGCTGGTTGGCGCCGAGGCCCCGCACGCGGCGGGACTCGGCGATGCCCAGGCGCTCCATGATCTGCTTCGCACGGACCTTGCCCACACCGGGCAGCGATTCCAGGAGGGCCGACACCTTCATCTTCCCGATGACGTCGTCGGACTGACCCTCCTTGAGAACCTCGGCCAGCGAGGTCCCCCCGTGCTTGAGCTTGTTCTTAACCTCGGCCCGCTCCTTGCGAGCCTTGGCAGCCTTCTCCAGGGCTGCGGCGCGCTGTTCGGGGGTTAGGGGCGGAAGAGCCACGCCGGGTCACCTCAGGTTTCCACTCGACGGAGTCGGACGGGTTGGGAAACTAGCGAGTTCACGCCCCATAAGGCAACGTGAAGTGCCGTTTAGCCCGCCACAAAATCACGAAAATCACTCCCTGGAGTGTCCTGAATACAGAGTGTACTCGACTTGGACCCTCCGGAGGCGCATCCCCTTGCCTTGCTGGGACTTTCGCATGATCGTGAAAATCCGCCCTTTCTGCCCCGATTTACGGCACTCGGCACCGCCCCGGCGCGGCGGTCCGCTCCCTCCGGGGGCCTCCGCACCATGATCCCGCCACCCCCCGCCGGCCGGGATCCGGCCCCCCGCGAGGGCCCGGTGTGAAGTCCCCCACAACCCGTCCCGACCGAGTGACGCTCGTCACGCCGGGCCGTTCCGCACGTCGCGGGCGCACCGCAACTGCCATCCTCGACAGCACACCCGCCAAGATCGTTCAGCAGACCGGAGCCGCCTCCTCCCGCACTCCCAGCTCCCATCCCGCGCACGCCCGCCTCCCCTCGTGCGCCCGGACGCCCCGTCCGGACCCCGCGGGCGTCCCCGGACCGCGAATCGGGTCGAACCGACTTCGCCGTCCCCCCGTATCGCTTTGCGGATCCCCGGCCCGGCATTCGCGAGCGAAGTAAAACGACAATGCGCACTCCCGCACGCCCAAGAACACCGCGCTAAATCCACCCCCAAAACCAAATCCATCCCCCGCGTCCCAATCCCGCCGCCCCTCACCTCGTCCGCGGACTCGACTGAGCACCGCCGCGAAGGACCGGCCCCGCTACCGCCAAGACGCGAAATCCCGCCGAGCACCACCGCGAAGGGCCGAGCCCCCACGACGTGGAACCCGGCTGAGCACCGCCGCGGAAGGCCAGACCCCGGCCACCGCCACGGGCAGGCACGCGGAGCGAGTGCAGCGAGCGCAGCGGGCCTGCCCGCCGGTTGAGGGGCTGTTTCGCGCGGAGCGCCAGCGGAGCGGGAAACAGCCCCTCAACCGTGACGGGGGGCTCCGGGGGGTCGCTCCCCCGGGAACTTCCTGAGCGTGGCCGCCATCGCCGCCGCGGCCGCGCCGGGGTCGGGGGCGGCGGTGATGGGGCGGCCGACGACGAGGAGGTCGGCGCCGGCGGCGAGCGCGGCCTCGGGGGTGGCGACGCGGGCCTGGTCCTGGGTGTCGGCGCCGGCGGGGCGGACGCCGGGGGTGATGAGGGTGATGTCGGGGCCGACCTCGGCGCGGACGGCGGCGGCCTCCTGCGGGGAGCAGACGAGGGCCTGGGCGCCGGCGCCGACGGCGAGGGCGGCGAGGCGGCGGACGGCGTCGGGCGCGGGGCCCTCGACGCCGACGGCGCGCAGGTCGGCCTCGTCCAGGGAGGTCAGCACCGTCACCGCGGCGATCTTGGTGGCGGGGGCGGCGTCGACCGCCTCGCGGATCATGGCGGGGCCGCCGGCGGCGTGCACGGTGAGGTAGGCCGGCTTGAGCCGGGCGACGGCGCGGGCGGCGCCGCGCACGGTGGCGGGGATGTCGTGCAGCTTGAGGTCCAGGAAGACCTGGACGCGGCTGGCGCCGCGGACGCTGGCGACGACGTCGGGGCCGTACCGCAGGTACAGCTCGAGGCCCACCTTGACGGTGGAGACGTGCGGGGTGACCAGGGTGGCCCAGCGCGCGGCCGTGTCCAGGTCGGGCGCGTCCAGCGCGACGGCGATGGGGGCTGCGGTCACAGCTTCTCCTTCTCGGGCTCTTGGGGCCGCACCTGGGGCGGCACGTAGCCGGCGGGCTTGTGGGCGAGCCCGACGGCGTCGGCCAGGCGCCCGATGCGGCGGGCGGCGAGGGCCTCGTCCAGCTCGCGCAGGACGCGGGGGCCGGCCGCGGGGTCGTGGAACAGGGCGGTGCCGACGGCGACGGCGGACGCGCCGGCCAGGATGAACTCGAGCGCGTCGAGGCCGGTCGCGATGCCGCCGACGCCGATGATCGGCGTGGTGGGCAGCGCGGCGTGCACCTGGTAGACGCAGCGGACGGCGACGGGCCGGATCGCGGGCCCGGACAGGCCGCCGGACACGCCGGTGAGGGCGGGCCGGAGGGTGTGCGGGTCGATCGCCATGCCGTCCATGGTGTTGATCAGGGTGAGGCCGTCGGCGCCGGCGTCGACGCAGGCGAGCGCGATCCCGACGATGTCGGTGACGTCGGGGGCGAGCTTGGCGAAGATCGGGGTGCCGGGCCGGGCGGCGGCGCGGACGGCGCGGAGCACGGACGCGGCGGCGGACGGGTGCCAGCCGAACATGCGGCCGCGGTCCTCGACGTTGGGGCAGGCGACGTTGACCTCGATGGCGGCGACGCCGGGGACGTGGCGGAGCCGGCGGGCGAGGTCCCCGAACTCCTCGACGCTGTTGCCGGCGATGGACACGATGGTGCGGACGTCCTGTTCGATGAGCCAGGGAAGGTCACGTTCCAGGAACGTCTCGATGCCGGGTCCGGGGAGGCCCATGGCGGTGAGGAGGCCGCTGGGCGTCTCGGTCACGCGCGGGGTCGGGCGTCCCGCGCGCGCTTGGGACATCACCGAGGTGGTGACGAACGCGCCGAGGCGGGTGAGGTCGAAGAACTGGGCGAGCTCGCGTCCGGTGCCGCCGCAGCCGGAGGCCGTCAGGACGGGGTTCGGAAGCTCCAGGGCGCCGAGGGCGGTCCTCACCCGGCCGCTCGCGCGGTCGCTCACTTGGAGCCTCCTTCCGTGACGCTGAGGACGCGCGGGGCGCCGAGCGCGTCGAACGGGATGGTGCCGAGGTCGCCCCAGCGGACGCGGTCGCCGCGCAGGACGGGCCCGTCGGCGCAGGCGCGGACCATGCGGGTGACGCCGTCGTCGCCGTGCACGGGCAGCATGCAGGTCATGCAGACGCCGATGCCGCAGGCGCCGGTGCGCTGCAGGAACTCCTCGACCGACACCTGGGACGGCAGCCCGAACTCGCCGGCGATCCGGGTGACCGAGCGCAGCAGCCCGGTCGGCCCGCACGCGTAGACGACGTCGGCGCCGGTCTCCTGGACGACGCGGGGCAGCACGTCCCGCATCGTGCCCTTCTCGCCGAGCGAGCCGTCCTCGGTGACGACGGTGGCGGAGTCGCCGATGCGCTGCGCCATCCGGGACCCGAACACCTGCCGGGCGGACGGGCCGGCGAGCACGAAGTGGACCTGGCAGCCGCGGCGCAGCAGCGTGTCGGCGAGCGCGAACACCGAGGCGCCGCCGGGGCCGCCGGCGGCCAGCAGGCAGCTGACGGGGTCGCGGGGCAGCCGGAACGGGCGGCCGAGGGGGCCGAGCAGGTCGAGCTGGTCGCGGGAGCGGCGGCCGGCGAGCCAGCCGGTGCCGGGCTCGGTGTCGGCGAACACGACCTCGACGGTGCCGCCGTAGTCGGACTGGACCTGGTGGACGCCGAAGCAGCGGCGGACCAGCCGGGCGGTGTGCTCGCCGCCGACGGCGACGGCCACGAACTGGCCGGGCCGGAACCGCTCGGCGATGGCGGGCGCCACCAGCGTCATCGCGTGGTAGTCCTGCACCTGGCGGACCGTGAGGACCGTCGCCGACGTCTGCACCGGCGTGTCGGACACCCGTCTCCCTCTCCTCGTCGCGTTCGCCGCGCGGGCGGGACCACCGGCCCCGCCCGCGCGGCGGCTGTCACCCGGGCGTCACCGTGCCGTCACCCGCCCGGGTGACCGCGCCGGTGCGCCCGTGGGCGCCGCTGAGCCGCTCGGCGTGCTCCTGGAGGGAGCGGACGCCGACCTGGCCGCCCGCGACGGCCTCGATGCCCTGGACGGCGGCGGCGAGCCCTTGGACGGTCGTCACGCACGGTACGCCCCGCAGCACGGCCGCGGTGCGGATCTCGTACCCGTCGAGCCGCGGCCCCGACTGGCCGGGGCTTCCGAAGGGAGTATTGACGATGAGGTCGACCTCGCCGTCCAGGACGCGCCGCACGATGGTGGGCTCGCCGTCCGGGCCCGTGCCTTCGCTGTGCTTGCGCACGATCTTGGCACGCACGCCGTTGCGGCGCAGGACCTCCGCGGTCCCTTCCGTGGCAAGAATCTCAAAGCCCAGGTCAGCGAGCCGCTTGACCGGGAAGATCATGTGCCGTTTGTCGCGGTTGGCGACCGACACGAACGCGCGGCCCTTGGTGGGCAGCGAGCCGTAGGCGGCCTGCTGCGACTTGGCGAACGCGGTGCCGAACACCTCGTCGATGCCCATGACCTCGCCGGTGGAGCGCATCTCGGGGCCGAGGACGGTGTCGACGCCCTGCCCGCGCTCGTTGCGGAACCGGTCGAAGGGCAGCACGGCCTCCTTCACCGCGATCGGCGCGTCCAGCGGCAGGGAGCCGCCGTCGCCGGCCTCCGGCAGCAGCCCCTCGGCGCGCAGCTCGGCGATCGTGGCGCCCATCATGACCCGGGCGGCGGCCTTGGCGAGCTGCACCGCGGTCGCCTTGGACACGAACGGGACGGTCCGGGACGCGCGCGGGTTGGCCTCCAGGACGTACAGGACGCCCGCCGCCAGCGCGTACTGGACGTTCATCAGGCCGCGGACCCCGACGCCCTTGGCGAGCGCCTCGGTGGACTCGCGGATGCGGCGGATGTCGTCGTGGCCGAGGGTGATGGGCGGCAGGGCGCACGCCGAGTCGCCGGAGTGGATGCCGGCCTCCTCGATGTGCTCCATGACGCCGCCGAGGTACAGCTCCTCGCCGTCGTAGAGGGCGTCGACGTCGATCTCGATGGCCTCGTCGAGGAACCGGTCGACGAGCACCGGGTGCTCGAGCAGCGTTCCCGCGGCCCCCGCTACGGTGGCCCGCGCCATGTACGACTCCAGCGTGGTGTCGTCGTACACGATCTCCATGCCGCGCCCGCCGAGCACGTAGGACGGGCGGACGAGCACGGGGTAGCCGATCTCGTCGGCGATCTCGCGGGCCTCCTCGTAGGAGGTGGCGGTGCCGTGCTTGGGCGCGAGCAGCCCGGCCCGGTGCAGGACGCGGCCGAACGCGCCGCGCTCCTCGGCGAGGTGGATGCTCTCGGGGGACGTCCCGACGATCGGCACGCCGGCGTCCTTGAGCTTCTGCGCCAGGCCGAGCGGGGTCTGCCCGCCGAGCTGGACGATGACGCCCGCGACCTCGCCGGACTGCTGCTCGGCGTACACCACCTCCAGGACGTCCTCCAGGGTGAGCGGCTCGAAGTAGAGCCGGTCGGAGGTGTCGTAGTCGGTGGAGACGGTCTCGGGGTTGCAGTTGACCATCACGGTCTCGTAGCCGGCCTCGGCCAGCGCGAACGAGGCGTGGACGCACGAGTAGTCGAACTCGACGCCCTGGCCGATCCGGTTGGGGCCGCTGCCGAGGATGATCACCTTGGGCTTCTCGCCCGGCGGGACCTCGGTCTCCTCGTCATAGGCGGAGTACAGGTACGGGGTCTGCGCGGCGAACTCGGCGGCGCAGGTGTCGACGGTCAGGTAGACGGGGCGGACGCCGAGCGCGTGCCGCAGCTCCCGGACGACCTCCTCCGACAGGCCCCGCAGCTCGCCGATCTGCGCGTCGGAGAACCCGTGCCGCTTGGCGCGCAGGAGCTTGTCCCTGGTCAGCGCGTCGTCGGCGGTGCGGATCTCCTCGGCGATCTCGTTGATCGCGGCGATCTGGTCGAGGAACCAGGGGTCGATCCCGGTCGCCTCGTAGACCTCCTGGACGCTCGCGCCGGCCCACAGCGCCCGCTGGACGTCGCGGAGGCGCCCGTCGTGCGGCCGCCGCGCCGACTCCAGGAGCGCGGCGTCGTCGGCGGCGCCGGCCCAGCTGAACGACGAGCCCTTGCGCTCCAGGGACCGCAGCGCCTTCTGCAGCGCCTCGGTGAAGCAGCGGCCGATCGCCATGGCCTCGCCGACCGACTTCATGTGAGTGGTGAGGGTCGGGTCGGCGCCGGGGAACTTCTCGAACGCGAACCGCGGCACCTTGACCACGACGTAGTCGAGGGTCGGCTCGAACGACGCGGGCGTCTCGCGGGTGATGTCGTTCGGGATCTCGTCGAGGGTGTAGCCGATGGCCAGCTTCGCGGCGATCTTGGCGATCGGGAAGCCGGTGGCCTTGGAGGCGAGGGCCGACGACCGCGACACCCGCGGGTTCATCTCGATGACGATCATCCGGCCGGTGCCGGGGTGCACGGCGAACTGGATGTTGCAGCCGCCGGTGTCGACGCCGACCTCGCGGATCACCGCGATCGCGACGTCGCGCATGTTCTGGTACTCGCGGTCGGTCAGCGTCATGGCGGGGGCGACGGTGATCGAGTCGCCGGTGTGCACGCCCATCGGGTCGAGGTTCTCGATGGAGCAGACGATGACCACGTTGTCGGCGCGGTCCCGCATGACCTCCAGCTCGTACTCCTTCCAGCCGAGGATCGACTCCTCCAGGAGCACCTCGCTGGTCGGGGACGCGTCGAGGCCGGCGCCGGCGATGCGGCGCAGCTCGTCCTCGTCGTGGGCGAAGCCGGAGCCGCGGCCGCCCATGGTGAACGACGGCCGGACGACGAGCGGGTAGCCGAGCTCGCCGGCCGCCGCGATGATCTCGTCCATGGTGTGGCAGATCACCGACCGGGCGGACTCGGCGTTCAGGCCCTGCTCGCGCGCGACCTTGGCGACGATCTCCTTGAACCTCTCCCGGTTCTCGCCGGCCTGGATCGCGTCGACGTCGGCGCCGATCAGCTCGACCCCGTACCGGGCGAGGACGCCGCTCTCGTAGAGCGCGATGGCGGTGTTGAGGGCCGTCTGGCCGCCCAGGGTGGGCAGCAGCGCGTCCGGCCGCTCCTTGGCGATGATCTTCTCGACGACCTCGGGGGTGATCGGCTCGACGTAGGTGGCGTCGGCGAACTCCGGGTCGGTCATGATCGTGGCGGGGTTGCTGTTGACCAGCGTCACCCGCAGGCCCTCGGCCTTCAGCACCCGGCACGCCTGGGTGCCGGAGTAGTCGAACTCGCACGCCTGGCCGATGACGATCGGCCCCGAGCCGATGACCAGGACGGACTTCAGGTCTTCGCGGCGCGGCATTACTTCGACGCCTCCATCAGGTCGCAGAAACGGTCGAAGAGCCCGGAGGCGTCGTGCGGGCCCGCCGCGGCCTCCGGGTGGTACTGGACGGAGAACGCCGGGCGGTCCAGCAGGCGCAGCCCCTCGACGCAGCCGTCGTTGAGGTTCACGTGGCTGACCTCGGCGCGCCCGTAGGGCGTGTCGAACGGGCCGTCGGTGGGGGCGTCCACGGCGAACCCGTGGTTGTGCGCCGACACGTCGACCTTGCCGGTGGTCCGGTCCTGGACGGGCTGGTTGATGCCCCGGTGCCCGAACCGCAGCTTGTAGGTGCCGAGGCCGAGCGCGCGGCCGAAGATCTGGTTGCCGAAGCAGATGCCGAAGAACGGCTTGCCGGCGTCCAGGACGCCGCGCAGCGCGTCGACGGCGTAGCCGGCGGCGGCGGGGTCGCCGGGGCCGTTGGAGAAGAACACCCCGTCGGGGTTCAGCGCGAGGATCTCCTCGGCGGTGCTGCCCGCGGGCAGCACGTGCACCTCGCAGCCCCGCTCGGACATCCGGTAGGGGGTCATCGCCTTGATGCCGAGGTCGACGGCGGCGACGGTGAAGCGCTTGCCGCCCCGCGCCGCGACGACGTAGGGCTCGGCGGCCGAGACGTCCCGGGCGAGGTCGGCGCCCTCCATCGACGGGCTCCGCCGGACGCGCTCCAGCAGCGCGTCCTCGCCGGGGGCGAGGGCGTCCGGGCCGCTGAAGACGCCGGCGCGCATCGCGCCCCGGTCGCGCAGGTGCCGCGTCAGCGCGCGGGTGCCGGGGATCGCGATGCCCACGACCCCCTGCTCGCGCAGCAGCGACCCGAGCGAGCCGGTCGCGCGCCAGTTGGACGCCACGCGCGCGGGCTCGCGCACCACGTACCCGGCGACCTGGACGCGCGCGGACTCCGGGTCCTCGGCGTTGACGCCGGTGTTGCCGATGTGGGGGGAGGTCATCGCGACGATCTGGCGGGCGTAGGAGGGGTCGGTGAGCGTCTCCTGGTAGCCGGTCATGCCGGTGTTGAAGACCATCTCGCCGAAGGTCTCGCCCGTGGCGCCGTAGGCGGTCCCGCGGAAGACCCTGCCGTCTTCCAGAACGAGCAGTGCAGGGGTCACTGAAGCTTCCCTTCCAGGACGGTCGGCTCGCCGCGCAGGAACGTCGCGACGACCCGGCCGGGCAGTTCCAGCCCCGCGAACGGGGTGTTGCGGCTCTTGGAGGTCATCGCCGACGGGTCCACGGCGCGGCGCGGCGACGGGTCGTACAGCGTGATGTTGGCGGGCGACCCCGCCTCCAGCGGACGGCCCTGTCCGGAAAGGCGGCCGATCTTCGCGGGGCGGTACGACATCCGGTCGGCGACCCCGGCCCAGTCCAGCAGGCCGGTGTCGACCATCGCCTCCTGGACGACCGGCAGCGCGGTCTCCAGCCCGATCATGCCCATCGCGGCGACCGCCCACTCGGTCTCCTTCGCCTCGACCGGGTGGGGGGCGTGGTCGGTGGCGACGCAGTCGATGGTGCCGTCGGCGAGCGCGTGCCGCAGCGCGGTGACGTCGTCGGCGGTGCGCAGCGGCGGGTTGACCTTGAAGATCGGGTCGTAGGTGCCGGCCTTGGCGTCGTTCAGCAGCAGGTGGTGCGGGGTGACCTCGGCGGTCACCGGGCAGCCCTTGCTCTTCGCCCACCGGATGATCTCCACCGAGCCGGCGGTGGAGACGTGGCAGACGTGCAGCCGCGACCCGACGTGCTGGGCGAGCAGCACGTCCCGGGCGATGATCGCCTCCTCGGCGACGGCGGGCCAGCCGCGCAGCCCGAGCGCGGCCGACATCTCGCCCTCGTTCATCTGCGCGCCCTCGGTGAGCCGGGGCTCCTGCGCGTGCTGCGCGACGACGCCGTCGAACGCCTTCACGTACTCCAGCGCCCGCCGCATGATCACCGCGTCGGACACGCAGTGCCCGTCATCGGAGAACACCCGGACCGCGGCGGCGGAGTCGGCCATCGCGCCGAGCTCGGCGAGCTGCTCGCCGGCGATCCCGCGCGTCACCGCCCCGACGGGCTGGACGTCGCAGTACCCGGCCTCGCGGCCGAGCCGCCACACCTGCTCGACGACGCCGGCGGTGTCGGCGACCGGGTCGGTGTTGGCCATCGCGTGGACGGCGGTGTAGCCGCCCATCGCGGCCGCCTTCGTGCCGGACTCGACGGTCTCGGCGTCCTCGCGGCCGGGCTCGCGCAGGTGGGTGTGCAGGTCGACCAGGCCGGGCAGCGCGACGAGGCCCGCCGCGTCGACGGCCTGGGCGCCGGACTCGTCGAGGCCGGTGCCGATCCCGGCGATGACGCCGTCACGGACGAGGATGTCGGCCGGCTCGCCGCCGAGGACGCGGGCGCCCTTGATGATGTACGCGGTCACTGGGAGACCTCCTGGCCGATGGCGGGCTCGGAGCCCCCGAGCAGCAGGTAGAGGACCGCCATGCGGGCGCTGACGCCGTTGGCGACCTGCTCGACGATCGTGGAACGGACGGAGTCGGCGACCTCGGCGGCGATCTCGACGCCGCGGTTCATCGGGCCGGGGTGCATGACGATGGCGTGGTCGGGGAGCGCCGCCATGCGCTCGGCGTCGAGGCCGTAGCGGCGGCTGTACTCGCGCACCGTCGGGAAGTAGGCGGCGTTCATCCGCTCCTGCTGGACGCGCAGCATCATGATGACGTCGCTCTTGGGGAGCACGCCGTCCAGGTCGTAGGAGACCGAGCAGGGCCAGGTGTCGATCGCGACCGGCAGCAGCGTCGGCGGCGCGACGACGGTGACGTCGGCGCCCAGGGTGTTGAGCAGCAGCACGTTGGATCGTGCCACCCGGCTGTGCAGGACGTCGCCGACGATCGTGACGCGGCGGCCCTCCAGGTCGCCGAGCCGCTTGCGCATCGTGAACGCGTCCAGCAGCGCCTGCGTCGGGTGCTCGTGGGTGCCGTCGCCGGCGTTGACGACGCTGCCCTGCACCCAGCCGGCGAGCCGGTGCGGGGCGCCGGACGCGCCGTGCCGGATGACGACGCCGTCGGCGCCCATCGCCTCCAGGGTGAGCGCGGTGTCCTTCAGGCTCTCGCCCTTGGACACGCTGGACCCCTTCGCGGAGAAGTTGATCACGTCGGCGGACAGCCGCTTGGCGGCCGCCTCGAACGAGATCCGGGTGCGGGTGGAGTCCTCGAAGAACAGGTTGACGACCGTGCGGCCGCGCAGCGTCGGCAGCTTCTTGACGGCGCGGCTCGCGATCTGGGCGAGCTCCTCGGCCGTGTCCAGCACCAGCAGCGCGTCGTCGCGGGTGAGGTCGGCCGCCGAGATCAGATGGCGTTTCACTTGGCTCCCTCCGCGGGGACGGGCGCCCCGGCCGCGGGGCCGAGCAGGACGGCGTCGCGGCCGTCGTTCTCGGCCAGCAGCACCCGGACGTTCTCGCGCATCGAGGTGGGCAGGTTCTTGCCCACGTAGTCGGCGCGGATGGGCAGTTCCCGGTGCCCGCGGTCCACCAGGACGGCGAGCTGCACGGCGCGCGGCCGCCCGAGGTCGTTGAGCGCGTCGAGCGCGGCGCGGACCGTCCGGCCGGAGAACAGCACGTCGTCGACCAGGACGACGACGCGGTCGTCGACCCCGTCGGACGGCAGCTCGGTGCGGCCGAGCGCGCGGGCGGGGCGCATGCGCAGGTCGTCGCGGTACATGGTGACGTCGAGGGACCCCCACGGCACCGGCCGGCCCTCGACGTCGCGCAGCAGCCCGGCGAGCCGCTCGGCGAGCGTCACGCCGCGCGTCTGGATGCCGAGGAGCAGGACGTCGTGCCCGCCCTTGGTGCGTTCGAGGATCTCGTGCGCGATCCGGGTCAGCGCCCGCCTGATGTCGGGACCCTCCAGAACGGCCTTGGGCCCGGGGTCCGTGTCCGCGCGCGCCCCCGCAGGCCGTTCCGGCCTGGAGGCAGCATTCACCACCGAAACCTCCTTTCCCGCCTCACGGGACGGGTCTTAAAGGACGTCTTGTCCCGGACACGGTAGCAGCCGGGCGCGGCTGCTCCGCACCCGGCCCTCTCGCGTCTTGCCTGGTGAGAGGGGTCACACTCGGCCCGCCCTGGAGGCCGTCCGGCGGCCGCCGGCGGGCCCGCGCCCCCTGTCCGCCAGGGGTTGCGGGGATCCGGAGCGACCGGATCGAGACCTACGGATTCGACCGCTTTTTTCCAATCAGCTTGACCTAGGGCCCTCACCGTTTTACCGTCACTGTCCGTAACCATCCCTGGGGACAGGGTCTTGGGCCCCAATGGCTCCGGGAATCTGTCTCCCCCCGGCGTCCGCCGGGGTCCAACGACGACGAACGTGAGCCTGGGGGGCCGCAGAATGCCGTCTGAATACGCAAAGGCTCTCGGCGCGCGCCTGCGCGCCATCCGCACCCAGCAGGGGCTGTCGCTGCACGGTGTGGAGGAGAAGTCCCGCGGCCGCTGGAAGGCCGTCGTCGTGGGTTCGTACGAGCGGGGCGACCGCGCCGTCACCGTTCAGAAGCTGGCCGAGCTCGCCGATTTCTACGGCGTGCCGGTTTCCGAGTTGCTGCCCGGCGGAGCCGCGCCGAGCCCGCTCGGGCCCACGCCCAAGCTCGTCATCGACCTTGAGCGGCTGCAGCAGCTTCCGAAGGACAAGGCCGGTCCTCTCGCCCGTTACGCCGCGACGATCCAGAGCCAGCGGGGCGACTACAACGGAAAGGTCCTGTCCATCCGCCAGGAAGACCTGCGGTCCCTGGCGGTCATCTATGACAAGTCCCCGACCGAGCTGACCGAAGAGCTCATCACCTGGGGCGTGCTCGACCCGGAGGCGCGCCGCGCCGTCGAGTCGTTCTGATCGACCGCACCACCTGATCGACCGCACCACCTGTTCGACGCACCACCGTGACGGGGCCCGGATCACCTCCGGGTCCCGTTCCGTTTCGCCCGCGCGCCCGGCCGGGCGGCGGCGAACTCGATTGCGTTTCCGCCCGGATTCCTTCGCGGGCGGGAATTTCCCGGGAAAAGCGCGGAGGTCTCTTCCGCACGCCCCGGTTCCCCGGGGCCCGCGGGCCGCATCCATCACTCTGCGTCCACGCCGCCGCATCACGACACGGGAGCGGTCCGGCATTCCTGCCCGCGGGACGCGACCCCGCCGCGCGGGCGGCGGCCCCGGCGCGGGACGAGCAGCGCGAGCGGGAGCACGGCGACCATGACGGCGGCGCTGACCGCGAACCCCGCCGAGAAGCCGCGCTCGCCGGGCAGGCCCGCCACGATCACGGCGCTGACCTGCGTGCCGAGGGACGCGCCGACGGTGCGGATGAGGGTGTTGATGCCGGTGGCGACGCCCGTCTCCCCCGCCGGGACCGCCGCGACGACGAGGTTCGCGACGGCGGCGTAGGCGAACCCGAGGCCGATGCCGCGGCCGAGCCCGCCGACGTAGAGCTGCCACATCGCCGCGTGCTCGACCACCACGAAGGCGTAGCCGGCGGCCGTCAGCACGGCCCCGCCGAGCAGGACCAGCCGCGACCCGATCCGGCGGTCGAGGAGCCCGGCGGTCATCCCCGCCGCCGTCATCCCGATGCTGGCCGGCAGCTGCAGCAGGGCCGCCTGGGTGGCCGTCCCGCCGAAGCCGTAGCCGGTGCTCGCGGGCAGCTGGACGAGCAGCGGGAACAGCAGCCCGCCCGCCATCAGCGCGTACCCGGACAGCAGGGACGCGGCGTTCGCCGTCCAGACCCCGCGGACCCGCATCAGCCGCAGGTCGACCAGGGGCTCGGCGACGCGGGCCTCGACCCGCAGCCACGCCGCCGCCAGCACCGCGGCGAGGCCGAGCAGGCCGAGGACGCCGGGGGACGTCCAGCCCCAGTCCATCCCCTCGGTCAGCGCGGTCAGCGCCGCGACCAGCCAGCCGGCGAACAGCGCGGCGCCCCACCAGTCGACCCTGGCGGCCTCCCGGGGCTCGGATGCTGGAACGATCCACCAGGCGAGCAGGACGCCCGGCACCAGCCCGGCCACCGGCACCCACAGCAGCCAGCGCCAGCCCAGCAGGTCGATGATCGGCCCGGCCAGGCACCACGACACCGCGCCGCCGAGGCCCAGCATGGACGACATCAGGCCGACCGCCGACGCGGTCCTGGCGGGCGGGAAGACGTCCCGGATGATCGTGTAGGCGAGCGGGAACACGCCGCCGCCGATCCCGCTCAGCATCCGGCCGAACAGCATCAGCGGGAGCGACCCCGCCGCCGCCGCGACGACCATGCCGACGGTCGCGATGATCAGCACCGCGAGCAGCACCCGGCGCGGCCCGTACAGGTCGCCGAGCCGGCCGACCACGGGCGTCGCCACGGCCGCCGACAGCGTCATCGACGTGATCGCCCACGCGGCGCCGGCCGCGGTGGTGTGCAGGCCCTCCTGGATCAGCGCGAGCGCGGGCGTCACGACCGCCATCGACAGCGAGTACGCCATCACGCCGAGGAACGCCAGCAGCGGCACCAGCCCTCGTCCGCCCCGCGCCGCCACGATGCCCTCCCTTACTTCGCCGCCCTAACGATCGCACAAGCACCCGAAAGGACCGCAAAGCAGGTCATCCGAACGCGGTCACCGGGGTTCGCCGGCGATGCCGCGAGCGCGCAGGGACTCCACCTCCTCGCCGGGGACGCCCAGGACGTCGCGGAGGATCTCGCCGGTGTGCCGCCCCAGCTCCGGGGCGGGCGCCGGGGCGGGGACGCCGTCGCCCAGCCGCAGCGGGGACGCGGGGGCCAGGTGGCGGCCGATGCCCGGCTGGTCGATCTCGCCCATGATCGGCTCGTCGTGCAGGCCGGCGGCGACCTCGGCGAGGTCGCGGTACCGGGAGCACAGCACGGAGGTGCCCTTCAGGCCGTCCTCGACCTCGGCGCACGTCCGGGACGCGAACCACGGCGCGAGGACGCCGCCGAGCGCGTCCCGGTAGGTGTAGCGGTCGCCCGCGGTGCGGAAGTCGGCGCCGAGCGCGCGCTCCAGCGCGTCCGCGACCTCGGTGAGGCCGGTGGCGGCGACCAGGTCGCGCCAGTGGCGGGCGGTGAGGACGGCGACCATGACGCGCCCGTCGGCGGTGGCGAAGTCGCGGCCGAAGTCGCCGAACAGGTGGTTGCCGAGCCGCGGCCGGACCTGCCCGAGCTGCGCCTCGGCGAGCATGCCGAGGTTGCCGGCGGTGGCGAGGGCGACGTCGGACAGCGCGACCCGCAGCCGCGTCCCCTCGCCGGTGCGCAGCCGGTGCCGCTCGGCGGCCAGCAGCCCGATCGCGAGGTACAGCCCGCACGCGACGTCCCAGGCGGGCAGCACGTGGTTGGACGGCTCGGCGCTCCCCGACGGCCCGGTGAGCGACGGGAGGCCGACCGCGGCGTTCACCGTGTAGTCCACGGCGTTGCCGCCCTCACGCGTCCCGAGCAGTTGCACATGGATCAGGTCGGGCCGCAGCTCGCGCAGCGCCTCGTACGTGAGGCCGTCGCGCGGCGGCGCGTTCGTCAGCACCACGCCGGCCTCGGCGGCCAGCCGCGCGACGAGCGCGCGCCCCTCGGCGGACCGCAGGTCGGCGGTGAGCGACCGCTTGCCCTTGTTCAGGCCGGCCCAGTACAGGCTGCGGCCGGACGGGGCGAGCGGCCACCGGTCGATGTCGGGGCCGCCGCCGATCTGGTCGACCCGGATCACGTCGGCGCCGAGCTGGGCGAGGGTCATCCCGCCGAGCGGCGAGGCGACGAAGCTGGACAGCTCGATCACCCGCAGCCCCGCGAGCGGCGGCGTCACGTCACTCTGCATTCTATAGAGTATGCATGAGCCCCTTCCGGGTCCCCCGTCCGGACGGCCGCCGGCGGTAGGCTCGGCTCGTTCCGGACACGCGGCGAGCGGGGGTGCGCAGGTCATGTCCGCCGGCCCGGCACCGGCCGCGGGACGCCTCCCCGCGATGCGCGGCAGGCACCAGCTCAGCGAGATGGTCGCCGCGCACGTCCGCGAGGCCATCATGATCGGCGCCCTGCGGGCGCCCGGCTACCTCCGCACCGAGCACCTCGCCGCCGAGCTCGGCATCAGCGCGACCCCGGTGCGGGAGGCGCTGATGATCCTGCACAGCGAGGGCGCGGTCCGCTGGGAGCCGCGCCGCGGCTTCCGGGTGCTGCCGCTCACCGAGCGGGACGTCGGCGACCTGTTCGAGGTGCAGGCGCACATCGCCGGGGAGCTGGCCGCCCGCGCCGCCACCGCGCTGGAGAGCGCGGAGATCGAGCGGCTCGAGCAGGTCCAGGCGCGGCTGGAGGGCGCCGCCCGCGACCGGGACGCCGACCTCGTCGACCGCCTCAACCACGAGATCCACCGGACGATCAACCGGTCCTCCGGCTCGTCGCGGATGACGACGCTGCTGGCGCTGACCGTGCACTACGTCCCGCTGGGCTTCTTCGGCCGGATCGAGGGCTGGGCGGAGGCGTCCGCGCACGACCACTCCGCCGTCTTCGACGCCCTGCGCGCCCGCGACTCGGAGGCCGCCCGCGCGGCGATGGCCGGGCACATCCGCCACATCGGCCGCCTGCTGATCGACCACCTCCGCGCCGAGGGCGTCCTGGCGGACGCCTCCTGAGACGGGACCGCGCCGGCGCCGGTCGGCTCGGGGGGATTCGCGACCGGCACCGGCGCGGCCGGCTCAGAGGCGCCCTCCGCCGACGCGGCCGACCGGGGAGCCCGTAGTCCGGCTAGGGGCGTACGGCGCCCAGCCGTCTCCCCGACCACGCACCGACCCGAACCGTCGCGATCGCGTGCGAAGCCAAGTTCGAGCTTGCGAGAACTTGATCGCGCAGCGAGCCCCCAGGGCGAGTCGGAGCGATGCTGCGATCGCACGCATTGCCCGCCGAAGGGAAGGCGCTCCAGCGCCTGACCGCCAAGGGCAATGCAATCAATACAACGTCGGCTGGCTGGTGACGCCGAGGGTGTCCTCGACGAGGGTGACGAAGACCTCGGCGTCGTGGAGGAGCTCCTCGGCCTCGCGCGGGGTGACGGCGCGCGGGAGGCCGGCCTCGGCGGCGGCGCGCTTGTCGGCGCCGGCGGCGAAGAACGCGGCCCATTCGCGCAGTGCGGGCTCGGCCTCGGGCAGCAGCACCCAGACGCTGCGCGGCCGCCCGCGGCGGTGGGTCTCCAGGGGCTCCTTGGACGCCAGCACCGCCGCGGCGGCGCGCAGCGCGGCGAGGTGGGCGCAGACGTAGCGGACGGCGGGCGAGGTGGCCTCGGCCGCTTCGGCGAGGCCCATGCGGGCGGCGTGCAACTGGCCGACCGCCGTGTGCGCCGGGCGCGGCGCGGGCAGCGCGCGGTGGCGCGGGCCCGGTGCGGCCTGGGCGGCGGAGTGGACTCCGTGCGAGGTCATCGTTGCGGACATGACTGCCTCCTTCCGGGGCTCGGGCCGGCCGGGCGGAGAGCTTCCCCTCACTCCGCCCGGCCGTCCGTCCCGCCGGCCACCGCTGCGCCGGTCGGGGACGTCGCCCTGGTGCGGGCCGCGAGTCCCGCACCACATCGAACATAAGTTCGACGCACTCACAGTAAAGCGCCCGCCCGCCGATTCGTCAACGTGTTCGAACGGGTGTCGCTTTCCGCAGGCCGGAGGCGTCCGCGCGGGCGTTCGCGCAGGCGAACGGGGGGCCGGACGACCCGGAGCACCGTAGGGTGCTGGCATGCATCCGAATGTCGAACGGGTCGCCGCCGCGCTGCGCGGGCACGGCGCGGCCGGAGAGATCGTCGAGCTGCCGGACTCGGCCCGCACCGCGCAGGCGGCGGCGGACCAGCTCGGCTGCGAGGTCGGCGCGATCGCCAACAGCCTGGTGTTCGACGCCGACGGGGCGCCGCTGCTGGTCATGACGAGCGGCGCGCACCGGGTCGACACCGGCAAGGTCGCGCTGCTGGTGGGCGCGGAGAAGGTGCGGCGGGCGACGCCCGAGTTCGTCCGGGAGGCGACCGGGCAGCCGATCGGCGGGGTCGCGCCGGTCGGGCACCCGGCCCCGATCCGCACGCTCGTGGACGTGTGGCTGGACAAGTACGACGAGGTGTGGGCGGCGGGCGGGCATCCGCACACGGTCTTCCCGACCACCTACGAGGAGCTGCTGAGGATCACCGGGGGCGACCCGGCCGAGGTGGGTTGAGAGGCTGACCATGGAGATCTGGCACAACCCGCGCTGCTCGAAGAGCCGCGCGGCCAAGGCCGCGCTGGACGAGGCGGGCGTGGAGTACACCGAGCGGCGCTACCTGGACGAGCCGCCGACGGCCGGCGAGCTGGACGCGGTGCTGAAGCGCATCGGCGCGGAGCCGTGGGACGTGGCGCGCCTCGGCGAGCCCGTCGCCAAGGAGCTGGGCCTGAAGGACCTCGAGCACGACCGCGCGCGGTGGATCGAGATCATGGTGGCGAACCCGGTGCTGATCCAGCGGCCGATCGTGCTGACGGGCGAGGAGGCCGTGGTGGCGCGCGACCCCGACTCGGTCAAGAAGGCCCTCGACAGCCGCTGATGCGGGTGTGATTCTGGGGATCGGAACGCTGCGGCGTTCCACGCCGACGATGAGTGACGTCCGGGAGGGGCGATGACGGCGCAGATGCGCACCGGCCCGGCCGCGCGCGACCCGGACTTCCGGGGCATCGACCCGCCCGCGCTCGACCAGGTGATCCGGCAGCTGCGGGACGCGCAGGCCGCGATCTCGGGCTGGCTGAACGGGCACCGCCCGCCGGCCGGGGTCTCGCAGGCCGGGTACCGGCAGGCCGACCAGGTGGCGCACTGGGTCTCCGGCCAGCTCGGGATGCTGACGCGGCGGTACAACTTCGCGGTCACCCACCCCGACCCGGGCGGCGGGGTGGACGCCCCGCCCGTGCCGCGGCCCGCGCCGGCGCCGAAGCGGACCGGCGGGTCCCCGGGCGGGACGCCCCGTCCGGTGCGCCCGCCGGCCCGGACGGCGCCGGTGCACAAGGCCGCCCCGACGCCGCGGGGCGCCGGCGACCTCGGCGGGTACCCGGACCGTCCGGCGGCGCAGAAGGCGGCCAGGGCGGACGCGCTGGCCGTCATCGCCGCCGTCCAGGGCGGGAAGGCCGTCCCGGACGCGGTGTGGAAGCGGCTGACGGCCGACGCCGGGGACCCGGACTACACCGAGACGCTGTACGCGCGGCTCGGCCCGGCGGGCGCGGCGCACCTGGTCGAGGCGGCGCACGGCGACGCGGCGCGGCTGAAGACGGTCAGGGAGTCGCTCGGCACGTCCAGCCACCATCTGGCGATGGACGTGAAGTGGCTGCGCGCGTACCTGGCCGAGGCCGACCGCGCCGGGGTGCGTCCGGCGGCGGTGCGGGTCGTCACCGAGGCGAACCTGAGCGCCAGGACCCGCGAGGCACTGGTCAAGCTGCATCTGGACGCCCGGACGCACGCCGAGGGAGCCCCGTCCGGCGGGCAGGGCGCCCCGTCCGGCGCACCGGCCCCGCAGAACGCACCACCCCCGCAGAACGCACCGGCCCCGCAGAACGCACCGCCCCAGAACGGCGCAGCACCGCATCCGCAGAGCACACCGAGCAACGTCGCCTGATGTGAGGTAGCCATGGCCGCTCCACCGCCTCCCGGGAGCCTGCCTCCGCCGTACACCGCCGCGGCGGCCGCCGAGCTGTCGCCGACGGAGCAGCCGAACCCCGAGTACGAGCGGCTGTACCACGCGTACGCCGACGCCTACGGCAGCATCGACCAGGTCCGGCGGGCCCTGGACGCGCCGGTGCGGACGCTCGGCTCGACCGACGCGTGGCTGGGCCCGGAGGCGCGCCAGTGGGGCGGGCAGCTCGATTCGCAGCGCGGGACGCTGCAGAAGGCGGCCGACCGGATCCTCTGGGACATCTACGACCGTCTGTCGTCCACGCAGCGGACCACCCCTCGGGTCTAGTCTCTGTCGGGTGAGGGACCCGAAGCTGCGCGAGATCGACCAACGCGCCTTCCTGCGCCGGCTCAACCCGATGCTCGAGGTGTACCGGGCCGCGATGGAGCCGCCGGACGAGCAGCTGCCGGGCCGGCACACGATCATGGAGCGGCATGCGGCCTACCCGTCGTTCCGCGCGTTCGTCGCGGAGCGGCGCGGCGCCCTGCCCGGCCTGCCCGGCCCGGTCCACGGGTTCGCCTACGGGTTCCGCGGGGCGCGCGGGCAGTGGTGGCACGACGTGGTGTACCAGGCGCTCATCGACCTCGGCGGCGAGGCGCACGCCGCGACGTGGATGGACGAGTCGTTCGAGGTGGCGGAGCTGCACGTGCACCCGCAGGCGCAGGGCCGGGGCCTCGGCCGCGCGCTGCTGACCGCGCTGTGCGAGGGCCGCCCGGAGCGGACGGTCGTGCTGTCGACGCTGGACAGGCGGCCCGAGACCCCGGCCCGGCACCTGTACCGCTCGGTCGGCATGGTGGACCTGCTGACCGACTTCGAGTTCCCCGGCGGCGGCCCCCGCTACGCGGTCATGGGCGGGACGCTGCCCTTGGCGCCGTACCCGCCGGCCTCCAGCAGCCCGTAGACCTCGCGGGTCGCGGTCGACTGGTTGAAGGTGATGAAGTGGATGCCGGGCGCGCCCTGGTCGAGCAGCTCGCGGCAGAGCTCGGCGGCGTGCTCGATGCCGAGCCGCCGCACCGCGTCGGGGTCGTCGGCGACGGCGTCGAAGCGGGCCCGGACCTCGGGCGGGAACGGGGCGCCGGACAGCTGCTCGGACCGCTCGATGGTGCTGTACCTGGTGACCGGCATGATGCCGGGGATGATCGGCGTCGCGCAGGCGGCGGCCGCGACGCGGTCGCGCAGCCGCAGGTAGTCCTCGGCGCGGAAGAACATCTGGGTGATGGCGTAGTCGGCCCCGGCGCGGCACTTCTCGACGAAGTAGCGGGTGTCGCTCTCGATGTCGGGCGAGCGCGGGTGCTTGTACGGGAACGCGGCGACGCCGA
Source organism: Actinomadura sp. RB99 (assembly GCF_014706005.1). Taxonomy (NCBI): domain Bacteria; kingdom Bacillati; phylum Actinomycetota; class Actinomycetes; order Streptosporangiales; family Thermomonosporaceae; genus Actinomadura; species Actinomadura sp. RB99. Next base: position 63,891 of record NZ_JABMCA010000037.1, read on the forward strand.
CGCTGAAGTCGCCGTAGGAGCGGATCATGCGGACGAGTTCGGCGGCGTACTCGACGCCCTCGGGGTGCTTGACCCACTCCCCCATCGGGTCGCCGGGCGGGTCGCCGCGCAGCGCGAGCACGTTGCGGACGCCGGCGGCGGCGAACCGGCCGATGAGGTTGCGCAGCTCGGCCTGGGAGTGGTTCACGGCGGTGAAGTGCGCGACCGGGGTGAGGGTGGTGTCGGTGGCGATGCGCTCGACGATGTCGACGGTCGTGTCGCGGGTGCCGCCGCCCGCCCCGTAGGTGACCGACACGAACGTCGGGTGGAGGGGCTCCAGCTCGCGGATCGTACGCCACAGGTTCCGGGCGCCCTTGTCGGTCTTGGGCGGGAAGAACTCGAAGGAGAAGGACCGCTCGCCCGAGGCCAGCAGCTCGCGGACAGTCGGGGGCCGGTCGGGACGTACGGGTCGCATCCCCCAAGCCTACAGTGGGGCCCGGCGCGGGCCCCGGCCCGTGCGGGCGCGCGGCCGCCCGGGGCACCCGCGTCCGTTACGCGTGATCCTGCACACGTCCGCACCACCGTAATGCCTCAATTTCCTAGGATGTACTGACATATCGCTCAATGGCTGGCCGGTGGAATCCATCCGGCTGGATACGATCACGGGCATGCCAAGCCTGCCCGCGGGAGGACGACCCATCGCATCCCCCGGCTCGCTCCACTCGTCCTGGAGCCGCGTCCGCAAGGAGGTCGACGAGGCGCTGCTGGCCTTCGTCGACCGCCAGCGCCCCGGCCTGCTGGCCATCAGCGACGACCTCGCGCCGCTGATGTCGGCGCTGGACGCGCTGCTGGCGGGCGGCAAGCGGCTGCGCCCGGCGTTCGGCTACTGGGGCTGGCGCGCGGCCGGCGGCGGCGTCGACGACCCCGGCATCGTGCGCGCGGCGGCGTCCCTGGAGCTGCTCCAGGCGAGCGCGCTGATCCACGACGACGTGATGGACTCCAGCGACACCCGGCGCGGGCAGCCGTCGGTGCACCGCCGGTTCGAGGCGCTGCACCGCGCGCAGGGCTGGCCGGGCGCCGCCGGGCCGTTCGGCGCCGGCACCGCGATCCTGCTGGGCGACCTGTGCCTGGCCTGGTCGGGCGAGATGTTCGAGACGTGCGGGCTGGACGAGGAGCGGCGCGCCCGCGGCCGGGCCGTCTACGACCTGATGCGCACCGAGGTCATGTGCGGCCAGTACCTCGACATGCTCGAGGGCACCCGCGGCGGGGCGACGGCAGAGACGGCGCTGCGGGTGGTGGAGTTCAAGAGCGCCAAGTACACGATCGAGCGGCCGCTGCACCTCGGCGCCGCGCTGGCCGGCGCGGACCCGCGGGTGACCGCCGCGCTCACCGGCTACGGCCTGCCGCTCGGCATCGCCTTCCAGCTGCGCGACGACGTGCTCGGCGTGTTCGGCGACCCGGCCGAGACCGGCAAGCCCGCGGGCGACGACCTGCGCGAGGGCAAGCGAACGGTGCTGGTCGCGCTCACGCTGGAGCGCGCCACCCCGGCGCAGGCGGCGGCGCTGGAGCGGCGGCTCGGCGACCCGGCGCTGGACCGCCCCGGCGTGGACGAGGCGCGCGCGATCATCGAGGAGACCGGCGGCCTGGCGGCCTGTGAGGCGATGATCGACGGCTACCTGGACGAGGTGGGCCGGGCGCTGGCCGGCGCGCCGATCGCCGAGGAGGCGCGCGAGGCGCTCGCCGAGCTCGCGATCGCCGCCACCGCGCGCCGCACGTGATCGAATGCAACGAATTGGCAAAGTGAGGCTGGTGGGGTAGCACCATCCCACCATTTGGTGGCAGAAATGTCGCCATGTGCGCAGACATCCCGGGGAACCGCGCGCCGCGCGTCGCTCCGCTCCCCGAGGCGGAGTGGGACGACACGCTGCGGGCCGCCACCGCGTCGATCGGCCCGCTGAACGTCCTCACCACGCTCGGCCGCCACCCGAAGCTGTTCCGCAGCTGGATCGGGCTCGGCACCGCGCTGCTGATGAAGGGCCTGCTCGGCGACCGCGACCGGGAGCTGGCCATCATGCGGACGGCGCACCTGCGGGACTGCGCCTATGAGTGGGGGCACCACCGCCGGCTCGCGCTCGCCGCGGGCCTCACCGAGGCCGAGGTCGCGGCGCTGCGGCTGCCGCTCGACGACCACGGCTGGTCCGACGACGACCTGATGGTGCTGACGGCGGCGGACGAGCTGAACGAGCGCAGCACCCTCACCGACGCGACGTGGACGGCGCTGTCGACCCGGTTCGGGGAGCAGGAGCTGATCGAGCTGGTGATGCTCGTCGGGCACTACCACATGGTCGCGTTCGCGCTGAACGCGCTGCAGGTCCAGGACGAGGAGGGGCACTGATGCGGCGCCCCGGAGGACGGGCGGGACGGTGGACGCCGGCCGCGGGGGCGCTGGTGTCCGCGCTCGCGCTCGCGGCCGCGCCGTCCGCGGCGGCCCCGGCACAGGCCGCGCAGGCGGCGCAGGTGGCGCAGGCCGCGCAGACCCGGTGCGGGGACCCGGCCCAGCGGCCCTGGTGCGACACCGCCCTCGGCCCGGACAGGCGGACCGCGCTGCTGATGGCGAGGATGACCGACGACGAGAAGATCGCGATGCTCGCGTCGGACGACCCGCTCGGCGGCCCCCTCGGCGGGTTCATCGACACCGCGCACGCCGACACCAACAGCGGGATCCCGCGCCTCGGCGTCCCGCCCCTCTACATGGCCGACGGCCCGGCGGGCGTCCGGCAGGGCAAGGCCACCCGGCTGCCCGCGCCGATCGCGCTGGCCGCCGGGTTCGACCCGGCCGCGGCGCGGCTGTACGGCGGGACGGTCGGGTGGGAGGCCCGGCACCGCGGCAACGACCTGATCTTCGGGCCGACCGTGGACGTGCTGCGCGCGCCGCGCAACGGCCGCGCGTTCGAGGGCTTCGGCGAGGACCCGTACCTGTCGTCCGGGCTCGGGGCCGCGTGGATCCGCGGCGCGCAGGCGCAGGGCGTGATGGCGTCGGTCAAGCACATGGCCGTCTACACCCAGGAGAGCGACCGGCTGTCGCTGGACATGAAGGTCGACCCGAGGACGCTGCGGGAGGTCTACCTGCCGCCGTTCGAGGCGGCGGTGAAGGAGGGCGGCGCGGCGACCGTCATGTGCGGGTTCGGCAGGCTGAACGGGCGGTGGGCCTGCCAGGACGACGGCGCGCTCAACAAGGTCCTCCGGTCGGAGTGGGGCTTCAAGGGGTTCGTGCCGTCCGACCACACCGCCGTGCAGGACACCGCGGCCGCCGCCAACGGCGGGGTCGACATGGAACTGCCGATCGGCATGAAGTACAACGCGCTCCTGCTCAAGACGGCGGTCGCGCAGAAGAAGGTCACACAGGCGACGATCGACGGGCACGTCCGCAACGTGCTGCGGACGATGTTCGCGTTCGGGGTGTTCGACCGGCAGGCGTACCCGAACGACCTCGCCGCGATCGACCGGACGCCGAGCGAGACCGCCGCGCGGAGCATCGCGGAGGGCGGCATCACGCTGCTGCGCAACGCGGGCGGGATCCTGCCGCTGAAGTCGCCCTCGTCGATCGCGCTGATCGGGCGGGCCGCGCGGCAGAGCCAGAGCGGGACGGGGTCGGCGAACGTCGTGCCGTTCACGTCCGTCGGCGCGCAGGACGGCATCGCCCGCCGCGCCGGCTCCGGCACGCGGATCAGCTACAACGACGGCGACGACGCGGGCGCTGCCGCCGACGCCGCCCGCAAGGCCGACGTCGCGATCGTGTTCGCCACCGACAGCGAGGGCGAGTTCTTCGACCGCTCCTGCCTGACGCTCCGGTGCGGCGAACCGCTGCGCGGCGACCAGGACGGGCTGATCGGCGCCGTCGCCAAGGCCAACCCCAACACGATCGTCGTGCTGGAGACCGGCGGCCCCGTGCTGACCCCCTGGCGGAACCAGGTCAAGGGCATCATCGAGGCGTGGTACCCGGGCCAGGAGGGCGGGAACGCGCTGGCCCGCGTCCTGTACGGCGACGTGGACCCGGGCGGGCGGCTGCCCGTCACCTTCCCCGCCGCCGAGGGCGACGCGCCCCTCGCCGGGAACCCGTCGCAGTTCCCCGGCGTGAACAAGACCGTCACGTTCTCCGAGGGCGTCATGGTCGGCTACCGGCACTACGACGCCAAGGGCCTCACGCCGGCGTTCCCCTTCGGGCACGGCCTGTCGTACACGACGTTCCGCTACAGCGGGCTGGCCGCGTCGTCCACGTCGGTGCAGGTCACGGTGACGAACACCGGCACACGCGCGGGCACCGCCGTCCCGCAGCTGTACCTGGGGCTGCCCTCCGCCGGCGTGGACGTCCCGCAGCCGCCCAGGCAGCTCAAGGGCTACGCCAAGGTCGCCCTGGCCCCGGGCCAGAGCAAGCGCGTCACGTTCCCGCTGACCTCGCGGTCCCTGGCGTACTGGAACCAGGGCGCGAAGGCGTGGAAGGTGGCGGGCGGCTGCTACAAGGCGATGGTCGGCGGCTCCGAGCGCGACATCCAGCAGACCGGGAGCTTCGGGACGTGCGCCGCGAAGTAAAGATCGGGGTTCCGCTGCCCCGCTCCGGCGTGACACGGTACAAATGAGGAAATCTTCGTCCGTCCCCGCCGAGTCGGAGTCCCCCCTTGCCGCACGACACCTCCCGCGGGAGGACGAACCCCCACACCGGGCGCCCCGCCCAGTCCCGCAACGGCCAGCAGGCCCGTTCCGGGCAGGGACGCGCGGGCCAGCCCCACGGCCGCCCGGCCAAGCCGCGCCCCGGCCAGCCCGGCCCGGCGGCGGGAACGGCCGGCAAGCGGCCCGCCCCGCGCCAGGGCAAGAGCCGCCGGCACGAGCGGCCGCTGCGCGCCGGCGACCCCCGCAGCATCGGCGGCTACCGGCTGCTCGGGCGGCTCGGCGAGGGCGGCCAGGGCGTGGTCTACCTGGGCCGCGACGGTGACGACCGCCTGGTCACGGTCAAGGTGCTGCGCGGCGGCCTGGACGCCGGGCAGCGGGCGCGCAGCCGGTTCGTCAAGGAGGCGGAGGCCGCGCGGAAGGTCGCCGGGCGGCACACCGCGCGGGTGCTGGACGCCGACGTCACCGGCGACCGCCCCTACATCGTCAGCGAGTTCGTCGAGGGGCCGCCGCTGCAGCGGGTCGTCGACGAGGACGGGCCGCTGCCGGCCCCGCAGCTGCGCAAGGTGGCGCTGCGCACCGCCGGCGCGCTCGCCGCGATTCACCGCGCGGGGATCGTGCACCGCGACTTCAAGCCCGCCAACGTGGTGCTGGGCCCGGACGGCGCCAAGGTGATCGACTTCGGCATCGCGCGCGCCGCCGACGCGCTGGCCCGCACCGAGCCGCTCACCACGAGCCCGGTCGGCACCCCCGGCTACATGGCGCCCGAGCAGATCGAGGACGAGCCGGTCGGGCCGCCCGCCGACGTGTTCGCCTGGGGCGCCGCGATGGTGTTCGCCGCGACGGGCCGGCCGCCGTTCGGCAGCGGGCCGAGCGCCGCGGTGATGCGGCGGGTGACGTCCCGGCCGCCCGATCTCGGCGACATGGAGGGGCCGCTGCGCGAGCTGGCCGCCCGCTGCCTCGACAAGAACCCGGCGGCCCGGCCCACCGCGCCGCAGCTCGTCCGCGCGCTGCGCGAGGGGCAGGGGCCCGCGCCGAAGCCGCGGCCCACCCGCATCCCGCGCTACCGGTGGCGGATGATGCTGGCGCTCGCCGCGGTGATCATCGCCGGGTTCGTGCTCGGCGTGCTGTTCTAGCGGCGGACCCGCCGGGCACTCACCTGGCCCGCGCCCACCGGGACCGGTGATCACCAGTGCGGGGGGCGCTCCTCGAGCAGCCGCGCGTCGTCATCGCCGCCGCCGCGCCACTCGCCCCAGCCGGTGTCGGTGTCGTCGGCGGTCTGGTCCGGCAGGATCTCCAGGTCGTCGCCCAGGTCGACCGGCCGGTCGTCGTCGGGTCCCACGCTCATGATCCCCATTGTCGGTCATCGGCGGGACCGCCCGCACCGTGATCCCCGTCGCCCGGGTCCCGCGCCCGGCTCAGGCGGCGGGGGCGGGGAGGCGGCGGGCGAACTCGGCGGCCGCGGCGCCCGGGTCGTCGGCCTCGGTGATCGCCCGGACCACCACGACGCGCTCGGCGCCCGCGTCCAGCACCTCGCCGAGGTTGCCGAGGTCGATGCCGCCGATCGCGAACCACGGGCGGGGCTGGCGCTGCGCCGCCACGTACTCCAGCAGCTTCGCGCCGGGCGCGTGGCGTCCCGGCTTGGTCGGCGTGGGCCACACCGGGCCCGCGCAGAAGTAGTCCACGCCCGGCTCGGCGGACGCCGCGGACGCCTGCTCGTCGGAGTGCGTGGACCGGCCGATCAGCACGTCCCCGCCGACGATCTCGCGGGCGGCCGGCACCGGCAGGTCGTCCTGCCCGAGGTGCAGCACGTCGGCGCCGACCGCGCGGGCGACGTCGGCGCGGTCGTTGACCGCCAGCAGCGCCCCGTGCCGCTCGCACGCCGCCCGGAACACCTCCAGGTAGGCCATCTCCTGCCGGGCCTCCAGGCCCTTCTGGCGCAGCTGGACGATGTCGACGCCGTTGCCGAGCGCCGCGTCCAGGAACGCGGGAAGGTCCCCCTGCCGCTCCCTCGCGTCCGTGCAGAGGTAGAGGCGGGCGCGGCTGAGCCGGGCGCGCAGCGCCACGGCCCGTTCGGTCGGGATGTGCCTGGACACGGTGGGGGCGGTTTCCTTTCGGTGGGCATGCGGCGCGGGGCCACGCGCGGCGGCGTGACCCCGCGGCCGGTCCGCTCGGTCGGTTCGGGTCAGAATGCCAGGGCCTGGGCGCGTCGCCGCACCTCGGTCCCCCGGTTCTCGCTGAGCGCCTGGACGGGCGTGCCGGGCAGCGTGTCGTCGGCGGTGAACAGCCAGCGGAGGGTCTCGACCTCGTCGAAGCCGGCGTCCGACAGCAGCGTCAGGGTGCCGGACAGGCCCTTGATGACCTGGCCCTCCCGGATGAACGCCGCCGGCACCATCGGCTCGCCGTCGCGGCGGACCGACAGCAGCTTGCGCTCGCTGATGAGCTGCTTGATCCGGCTGGTCTTGATGCCGAGCCGCTCCGCCGCCTCCCGGAGGGAGAGCCAGTCGCCGGCGAGGGCGTCGGTGCGGGGGTCCAGTGCGCTGTCAACGGTTGCGTGCGTCTGGGTCACGCCCCCTTGCTACCACGCCTTCGGAAGCCTCAAACCCACCCGGCCGCCGTTACCGGCGGTCGGGTTCCGCTACCGGCGAACGGCCTGGCGGACGGGCACGTCCGGGTCCGCGATCGCCTCCGGATCCACCGGCGTCCCGGCCGCGATCACCCGCCTGGCCTGCACCAGGTCGCGTGGGCTGTCCACGGTCAGGATCGCGTCGAGCCGGTCGCCGGTCAGCCACGCCACCGCCCACTTGCGGCCGGACGGGTCGCCGCGGTGGACGAGCCGCTCGGACCGCGCGTGGTGCCCGGCGTACTGCACCATCCGGCCGAACTGCTCGGACCAGAAGTAGGGGGCGGCGTCGTAGACCGCGTCCTGGCCGAGCAGGGCCGCCGCGGCGACGTCGGGGGCGTTGAGGGCGGTGTCCCAGTGCTCGACGAGGAGCCGCCTGCCGTACCGGTCCGACCACCAGGCGGCGCAGTCGCCGACCGCGACGACGTCGGTGCGGACGGTGCCGGCCTCGTCGTCCGCCACGGCCCGGAACGAGCCGTCGGTGACGACGCCGCGCTCCAGCAGCAGGCCGGAGCCCTCCAGCCAGCCGAGCGCGGGCCGGACGCCGATCCCGACGACGACCTCGTCGGCGGCGATCCGCTCGCCGCCGCCGGGGCCGGCGAGGGCGAGGCCGCCGTGCTCGACCGCGGCGACCTTGACGCCGGTGCGCAGCTCGACGCCCGCCTCGGCGTACCAGGGGATGGTGAGCGCGCCGATCTCCTGGCCGAGCGCGACGGCGAGCGGGGTGTCGGCGGCCTCGACGACGGTGACGGCGCAGCCCTTCTTCGCGGCGGTGGTGGCGACCTCGGCGCCGATCCAGCCCGCGCCGACGATCACGATCCGGGCGCCCTCGGTGAGGCGTCCGCGCAGGTCGCGGGAGTCGTCGATGGTGCGCAGGACGTGCTGGCGGCCGTCGCCGGGCAGCGTGACGGGCTCGGCGCCGGTGGCGATGACCAGGCCGTCGAAGGGCAGGTCGCCGGCGGTGGTCGCGACGGTGCCGCCGCCCCGGCCGTCACCTCCCGGCGCGTCGAGGCGCAGCGCGGTGGCGCGCTCGCCGAGCAGCAGCTCGCAGCGGAGCGCGTCCCAGTCGGCGTCCACGGTGGTGTCGTCGGAGTCGCCCGCCAGCACCGCCTTGGACAGCGGCGGCCGGTCGTACGGCATGTGCCGCTCCGCCGAGACGAGGGTCAGCTCGCCCTCGTACCCCTTGCTCCTCAGTGCCTCGGCGGCCCGCACGCCCGCCAGCCCGCCGCCCACGACGATGACCCTGTTCATGGGCGCCCACCCTAACCGGGGCCGCCGGAGCGCTTTTGGACGGGTGTCCAGACAGGTGCATTCGGGGTGTTGGCCGTATGGTGGGGCATAGCGGCACGTGCACAACACAACAGAGCGCGGGAGTCCGGTGCGACCGGGCTGAGAGGGCGGCTGAGCGGGCCGCCGACCGCCACGACCTGATCCGGATCATGCCGGCGAAGGGAGCGCGCATTGCGGATCGTGATCATCGGGGCCGGGGTCATCGGCCTGGCCACCGCCTGGCGGGCCGCGCAGGGCGGCGCCGCCGTCACCCTGGTCGACCCGGCGCCCGCGAGCGGCGCCTCGTCGGTCGCCGCGGGCATGCTGACCCCCGTCAGCGAGCTGAGCTACGGCGAGGAGCCGCTGCTGCGGCTCGGCCTCGCCTCCCGCGACCGCTACGGCGCGTTCGCCGCCGAGCTGGCCGAGGCCACCGGCCTGGACACCGGCTACCGCGACGACGGGACCCTCCAGGTCGCGTTCGACGCCGACGACCTGAAGCTCCTGGACGACCTGCGCGCCTTCCAGGAGAGCCTCGGCATCCCCGTCGAGGCCCTCACCGGCCGCGAGTGCCGCAGGGCCGAGCCGATGCTGGCGCCCGGCGTGCGCGGCGGCCTGCTCGCGCCCGAGGACGGCTCGGTCGACCCGCGCCGGCTCGCCCCGGCGCTGCTGGCGGCGGGCGAGCGGCTGGGCGTCCGGCTGGTGCGGCGGCGCGCGGAGGGCCTGCTGGTCGAGCGCGACGCGGCCGCCGGGGTCCGGCTGGACGACGGCGCCGAGATCCGCGCGGACCGGGTGCTGCTGGCCGCCGGGCCCTGGTCGGGCGACCTGGCGGGCCTGCCCGCCGGGACCGTTCCACCCGTCCGCCCCGTCAAGGGCCAGGTGATCAGGCTCCGCACGCCGGTGCCGTTCCTGCGGCGCACCACCCGCGGCCTGGTGAAGGGCTCGTCGGTCTACCTGGTGCCGCGCGCGGACGGCGAGATCGTCATCGGCGCCACGCAGGAGGAGCTGGGCTTCGACACGCGGGTCACCGCGGGCGGCCTGTGGGAGCTGCTGCGGGACGCCCGCGAGCTGCTGCCCGGCCTCACCGAGCTGGAGTTCGCCGAGGTCACCGCGGGCCTGCGGCCCGGTTCCCCGGACAACGCCCCGCTGATGGGCCCCACCGCGCTGCCCGGCCTCTACCTCGGCACCGGCCACTTCCGCAACGGCATCCTGCTGGCGCCGGTCAGCGCCGACGCCCTCGCGGCGATGCTGCTGGACGGCCCCGTGCCCGAGGTGGCCGCCCCGTTCTCCCCCGCCCGCTTCTCCCCCGGACCGCAGTGAGGAAGGCCGCGCAGTGATGCGGGCCGCAGTGACGAAGGTCGTGCAGTGATGAAGGTCGTGCAGTGATGAGGATCATCGTGAACGGAGAGCCGCGCGAGCTGCCGGACGGCGCGTCCGTGGCGCAGGCGGTCGCGGCCGTCACCACCGCCGCGTCCGGCGTGGCGGCCGCGCTGAACGACGAGGTCGTCCGGCGCTCGGCGTGGGAGGCGACGACGCTGCGCGAGGCGGACCGCCTCGAGGTGCTGACCGCGGTGCAGGGAGGCTGACCGGTGACACGGGACACGACGAACGACGCCGCCGCCGACGCCCTGGTGATCGCCGGCGAGGAGATCGGCTCCCGGTTGATCATGGGCACCGGCGGGGCGCCGAGCATGCACGTGCTGCGCGAGGCGCTGACCGCGTCGGGGACGGCGCTCACCACGGTCGCGATGCGGCGGGTGGACCCGTCGGCGCGCGGCTCGGTGCTGGACGTCCTGGGCGAGTGCGGCATCCGGGTGCTGCCGAACACCGCGGGCTGCTTCACCGCGGGCGAGGCCGTGCTGACCGCGAAGATGGCGCGCGAGGCGCTCGGCACGAACTGGGTCAAGCTGGAGGTGATCGCGGACGAGCGGACGCTGCTGCCGGACCCGATCGAGCTGGTGGAGGCCGCCGAGCAGCTCGTCGACGACGGCTTCGTCGTCCTGCCCTACACCAACGACGACCCCGTGCTCGCGCACCGGCTGGAGCAGCTCGGCTGCGCGGCGGTGATGCCGCTGGGCTCGCCGATCGGGTCGGGGCTCGGCATCCGCAACCCGCACAACATCGAGCTGATCGTCGAGCGGGCGGAGGTCCCGGTGATCCTGGACGCGGGGCTCGGCACCGCGTCCGACGCCGCGCTGGCGATGGAGCTCGGCTGCGACGCGGTGCTGCTGGCGACCGCCGTCACCCGCGCGCAGTCGCCCGCCCGGATGGCCGCGGCGATGCGGCACGCCGTCGAGGCCGGGCGGCTCGCCCGGCTGGCGGGCCGTATCCCCAAGCGCCGCTACGCCCAGGCGTCCTCGCCGTTCGAGGGCCTCGCGTCGTCCTGAGAGCTCATTGAAGCCGAGCTAAAGCTTCGGCTGTAGAAATATTCGCTGGACCTGAACGGTGGACGTCCACAGACTGAAGGGCGTCCACCGGACGGGCCGCCCGCAACCGCGCCGCACCCTTCGGTGTTCATGGAAGCGTCCCGAACCTAAGGTGCGTCACATGCAACAGGGCAATGCCCCGCAAGCGGGCGTCGACCGGCTCGCCGTCGCGGCGGCGGCCGTCACGGTCGTGCTGTGGGCCTCGGCGTTCGTCGCGATCCGCAGCGCAGGCGCGGAGTACGGCCCCGGCGCGCTGGCCCTCGGCCGGCTCCTCTCCGGGACCGTCGTGCTCGCCGTCATCTGCCTGGTGCGCCGCGAGGGCCTGCCGCCGAGGGGCGCCTGGCCCGGCATCGCCGCGGCGGGCGTGCTGTGGTTCGGCGCCTACATGGTCGCGCTGAACTGGGGCGAGCGCCTCGTGGACGCCGGCACGGCGGCCCTCGTGGTCAACATCGGCCCGATCCTCATCGCGCTGCTCGGCGGCTGGCTGCTGAAGGAGGGCTTCGCGCCGCGGCTGCTGGCCGGCATGGCGGTGTCGTTCGCGGGCGCCGCGATCGTCGGGCTGTCGATGTCGGGCGACGGGGGCTCGTCGGTCGGCGGCGTGCTGCTGTGCCTCGTCGCCGCCGTGACGTACGCGTTCGGCGTCGTCAGCCAGAAGCCGGCGCTGCGGCACGCGACGCCGCTGCAGTTCACCACCTGGGCCTGCGCGATCGGCGCGGTCGTCTGCCTGCCGTTCGCGCCGCAGCTGGTCTCGCAGGCCGCCGACGCCCCGGCCGCCGCCACCCTGAACATGGTGTACCTCGGCGTCTTCCCGACCGCGATCGCCTTCACCACCTGGGGCTACGCGCTGGCCCGGACGTCCGCCGGGAAGATGGGCGCCACCACCTACGCCGCGCCCGCGCTCGTGGTCGCGATGTCGTGGCTGTTCCTCGACGAGGTCCCCGGCCTGATCACGCTCGGCGGCGGCGCCCTGTGCCTCGCCGGCGTCGCCGTCTCCCGAAGCACCCGCGGCCTGCGCCGCGGCCGCCCGGCCGCCGCCGCGGCGGACCCGCCCGCGCCCGCGTCCGACCCGCGGCTCATCGATGCTCATACTCACGACTGATGAGAACATCCGTCATTCGCCCGTAAACTCGCCTCGATGGACACGTCGGTTGCAGATCCACTCGTCGGGCAGGTGCTCGACGGGCGCTACCGCATTGAGTCCCGGATCGCGCGCGGCGGCATGGCCACCGTGTACGTGGCCCGCGACCTCCGGCTGGACCGCACGATCGCGATCAAGGTGATGCACGCCGGGCTCGCCTCCGACGAGGACTTCGTCGCCCGCTTCATCGGCGAGGCCAAGGCCGCCGCGGCGCTCTCGCACCCCAACGTCGTCGCCGTGTACGACCAGCGCTCCGACGGCGAGCACGTCTTCCTGGTGATGGAGTACGTCCCGGGCCGGACGCTGCGCGACGCGCTCACCGAGCTCGGCCGGCTCGGCCCGCGCGCCGCCCTGGAGATCATGCAGCCCGTCCTCGCGGCGCTCGGCGCCGCGCACCGGGCCGGCCTCGTGCACCGCGACGTCAAGCCGGAGAACGTGCTGATCTGCGAGGACGGCACCATCAAGGTCGCCGACTTCGGCCTCGCCCGCGCGGAGAGCGCGAGCAAGATGACCAAGACCGGCATGATCATCGGCACGGTCGGCTACCTCGCGCCCGAGCAGGTGCTGCAGGGCACCGCCGACGTCCGCTCCGACGTCTACGCCGCCGGGATCATGCTGTTCGAGCTGCTCACCGGCCGGCTCCCCCACCAGGCCGACACGCCCCTCGCCGTCGCCTACAAGCACGTCAACGAGGTCGTCCCGCCGCCGTCCAGCGTCGTGCCCGGCATCCCGCAGCGGGTGGACGAGCTGGTCACCGACGCCACCAGCCACGACCCGGCCCGCCGCCCCCAGGACGCCAACCAGTACCTGGCGGAGGTCGCCGAGGTCTTCGGCGGCCTGCCGCGCGACTTCGACCGCCGCATGGAGGAGGCGTCCCGCACCACCACCAGCGTGCTGGAGACGCCGCCCGCCGCGCCGCCGCAGGGTCACACCGCCGTCCTCGACCCGAGGAGCGCGCCCGAGACCCTCCCGTCCGGGTACGCGCCGCGCTCCCGCGCCGACCGGGCGCTCGGCGCGCTCACCGGCAAGTACGTGCTGATCGCCATCGGCGCCATCGCCGCCGTGGTCCTCGGTTGGGCCGTCTGGTACCAGACGTCCGGCCAGTACGACCACATCCCCTCCCAGATCATCGGGATGAAGGTCGCGGACGCCCAGCGCGAGCTCGACCACGCCGGGCTGGACGTCCGCGTCGCCACCGCCGTGTACGACGACCACGTCCACAAGGGCATGGTCGCCAAGAGCGACCCGCCCGCCGGCGCCCGCATCGCCAAGGGCCAGACCGTCACGCTGACCCCGTCGAAGGGCATCACCCCCCGCGAGGTCCCGGACGTGTCCGGCAAGTCCCTCGACGACGCGAAGCGGACCCTGCAGAACAAGGGCTTCACGATCGGCAAGACCAGCACGACGCCGTCGCAGCGCGTCGGCAAGGACAAGGTCGTCGGCACCGACCCGGACGCGGGCGAGAAGCAGTCCCCCGACAAGCCGGTCGACATCATCGTCAGCAGCGGCATGTCCATGCCGAACGTCGTCGGCACCGACGGCGACACCGCCGCCAACCAGCTGCGCTCCATGGGCCTGAACGTCACCGTGGAGAAGAAGAAGGTCGACGGCAAGCCCGCGAACACCGTGGTCAGCCAGGACCCGGCGGAGGGCACCGGCGTGTCCAGCGGCGACGACGTCACCATCGTCGTCAACAAGCGCGACTGCATCGTGGACGCGGGCCCCATCCACTTCGGCTGCAACGACGGCGACCCCCAGCAGAACATCCCCGTCCCCAACATGACCGGCCGCAGCGTCGCCGACGCCAGGAAGGCCCTCCGGGACTCCGGCTTCAACGTCAACGTCACCGGGTTCGGCGGGAACACCGTCCGGTTCCAGAGCCCGAACAGCGGCGAGGCCCCGCGCGGCTCCACCATCACCCTGGTCAAGGGCCCCTGACCGGGTCCGGACGGTCGGATCCGGCGGCTAGGCTGAACGGCCTATGACCGCACCGCAGAGCCCCATCGGGGCGCACGTTCCCGTGGCCGGCGGGCTCGCCACCGGCGGCCTGAAGTACGCCGCCGAGATCGGCGCCGAGGCGATCCAGGTCTTCGTCGCCAACCCGCGCGGGTGGGCGCTGCCCGAGGGCAGGCCCGCCGAGGACGCCAAGCTCCTGGCGCGCACCGACGTCGCCGTCTACGTGCACGCCCCGTACCTGGTCAACTTCGGCTCGCCCAGCGAGGAGACCCTCGCCAAGTCGATCGCGACCGTCCGGCACTCCCTCGTCCGCGGCCGCGCGATCGGCGCCCGCGGCGTGGTCGTCCACACCGGCTCCGCCGTCAGCCAGAGCTACGACGCGGCCATGGCGCAGGTCCGCGAGCACGTGCTGCCGCTGCTGGAGGGGATCCCCGAGGACGGCCCCGACCTCCTCCTGGAGCCGATGGCGGGCCAGGGCAAGATGCTGTGCGCCAAGGTCCAGGACCTCGGCGCGTTCTTCGACCGCCTCGACCACCACCCGAAGCTCGGCGTCTGCTTCGACACCTGCCACGCGTTCGCCGCGGGCCACGACCTCGCCGCGCCCGGCGGCGTCAAGGACACCATGGACGCCCTGGTCGCCACGGTCGGCGAGGGCCGCCTCAAGCTCGTCCACGCCAACGACTCCAAGGACGCCTGCGGCTCCGCCAAGGACCGGCACGAGAACATCGGTGCGGGGCAGATCGGCGAGCAGCCCTTCGCCGACCTCTTCCGGCACCCCGCCGTGGCCGGCGTCCCGTTCATCATCGAGACCCCCGGCCGCGACCCCGAACCGCACGGCAAGGACATCGCGACCCTCAAGCGCCTCAGAGCCGGCGACCAGCCCTGACCGCGACCGGCACGCCTGACCGGGACCGGGAACCTCAGCCGGAAGGTCGGCCACAACGGACCGCCAGGCGATCGTCCGTAACTCCGACCCGCGGCGGCCGCCACGTTGCGATCGCGTGCGAAGCCAGGTTCGAGCCTGCGAGAACCTGATCGCGAAGCGAGCCCCCAGGGCGAGTCGAAGCGATGCTGCGATCGCCGCTTCGCCCGCCGAAGGGAGGCCCCCCAGGGCCGACCGCCAAGGGCGAAGCAATAAATAGGACTCGGGCGTCGCCGAACAACCCCCCGACTGTTCGACGACGCCCGAGCCACAGGTCGTCGGGTCCCACCCCCCCGGTACGGGACCCGGCGACTCACGATCCGGCGTTCGACTGGCGCCCGCCGGATCTCCGGGTTTGCTGTTGTGGGAGGTTTCGCGGTGGTGGACGGGGATGCCGTCCGGTCCGTCCGCCCGCTCCTCCGAAGCGGTGTGGCGTGTGGTGCCACTGAGAACACTAGAGGTCCGATGCCTCCGATCGGCACCCTGGAAACACAAGGCTCGGTAAACGGTTAGTAGTCAGAGTTATGCGGAGGGTAGTCGCGCGGTGAGCGGTCGGTTTCGCGGGACGAGCGGACGGGCCGGCATGTAGGAACGGTCCACACGACGGTGAGCGGTCCTGTGGGAAAATCACGGCCCGGCGCGGCGGCCGTCTCCGCGGGCGCTCGGCGGGCGCTCAGCGGGCGGCGGCGGGCTCGGGGAGGTGCAGCCGGGCCATGGCGCCGTCGGTGCGGCGGGGCACGCGGCGGCGGGTGAGCAGCGACACCGTGATCATGACGGCGAACGCGGCGGGCGCGACGACCAGGGCGGGCTGGGCGAGCAGCGCGGCGGTCCAGCCGGCGCGCGGGCCGCAGGCGAGCCGGGCGACGCCGGCGGCGACGGACAGCCCGCCGCCGGCGGCGAGTCCGGCGAGCGCGCCGGCGGCGGTCAGGCCCCGCCACCAGATGCCGAGGACGAGCAGCGGGCACAGCGAGCACGCCGACACGCACAGCGCCGTGACGACGAGCTCGGCGGCGTCTCGGGGGCCGATGGCGGGCAGCACGGCGAGCGGCGCGGCCAGCGCGAGGACCACGCCGATCCGGAACACGGTGACGCCGTCGCGGTGCCGCATGCGCTGGGTGACGGTCCCGGCGATGGCGACGACGAGCCCGCAGGAGGTGGAGATGAACGCGGCGAACGCGCCGGCGGCGACGACCCCTGCGAGCAGCGCGCCGGGCAGGCCGGGCGCGGCCCTGAGCGGCAGCACCAGGATGGTGGCGTCGATGTCGCCGGTCATCAGCAGTTCGGGGGTGTAGAGGCGGCCGAGCGTGCCGTAGAGGGCCGGGAAGGCGTAGAAGAGGGCGAGCAGCCCGGGGACGAGCGCGGCGGTGCGGCGGGCGGCCCGCCCGGAGGTGCTCGTGTAGAAGCGCATCAGGATGTGGGGCAGGCCCATCGTCCCGAGGAGGACGCCGAGCAGCGTCGAGTAGGTGGTGTAGAGGCCGCGCCAGGTAGGGGGGCCGGACGGGACGGCCCACATCCCGTCGCTGGGGGCGGTGTGGCGTTCGGCGTGCGGGACGGCGGCGCCGGGCGGGAACACGAGTTCGGTGCCGCGACCGGCGGTGTGCGGACCCTGGCTCAGGGGCACGGGGGCGCGGTCGTGGCGGACGCCGTCGAGCCGTCCCGTGGCGGTGACGGTCACGGCCTGCCGGACGGTCACGGTGACGTCGGTGTGCACGTGGACGCGGGTGGTGCGCTCGAAGCGCGCCGGCCGGTCTCCGGCGGGGGCCGCGCCGCCGCCGGCGTGCCAGATCGCGAGCAGCGCGACGGCGGGGAGGGCGACGGCGGCGAGCTTGATCCAGAACTGCACGGCCTGGACGGTGGTGATGCCGCGCATGCCGCCGGACGCGACGAGGCCGACCGCCACGACGACGATCACGGCCCAGCCCGTCCAGACGGGGGCGCCGGTCAGCACCCGCAGGGTCACGCCGGCGCCCTGGAACTGGGGCAGCAGGTAGAACCAGCCGACGCAGCAGACGCAGCAGGTGACGGCGCGGCGGACGGCCCGGGACCCGAGCCGCCACTCGGCGAAGTCGGAGACCGTGTAGGCGCCGGAGCGGCGCAGCGGGGCGGTGACGAACGCCAGCAGCAGGACGTGCCCGGCGGTGGCGCCGATCGGCAGCCACAGCGTGCCGGTGCCGTAGGCGAGGACGAGCCCGGCGGTGCCGAGGTAGGCCGCGGCGGAGATGTACTCGCCGCCGATCGCGGCGGCGTTCCGGAGGGGGGTGACGCCCTGGGAGGCGACGAGGAAGTCGGAGGTGGTCCGGGCGGAGCGGCGGCCGTGCGCGCCGAGGGCCGCGGTCAGCGCCAGGACCGCGGCCAGGGAGGCGAGCGCGGCCGGCGCCGCCGGGGCGGTCACGCCCGGCCCGCCGGCCTCGTATGGTCGCGCTCGGCGCGTTCGGCGCGGTGCAGCTGCACGAGGGCGGTGATCACCCACAGCGGCTGGACGCCGAGGACCGGCAGCAGCCAGGACGGCGGGAGGCCGAACGGCCGGATCCCGCCGAGGCCCTGGGCGAGGGCGAGAAGGGCCGGGATCGCCGCGGTCACGGCCAGGACGATCGCGGCGGTCTGCAGGGCGATCCGCAACTGGGCACGGACGAGCGCGCGCGTGTCGTAGCGTCCGGGCGCGCACCGGACGCGGGCGGCGGCGGTCCCGGGCGGGACGGTATCGGACGGGTCGGAGTCGGACGCGTCGGAGTCGGGGCGGCCGGTACTGGACGGGTCTGAGTCGGGCGGGCCCTCGCCGG
The DNA here is from genome assembly GCF_014706005.1 of Actinomadura sp. RB99. Taxonomy (NCBI): domain Bacteria; kingdom Bacillati; phylum Actinomycetota; class Actinomycetes; order Streptosporangiales; family Thermomonosporaceae; genus Actinomadura; species Actinomadura sp. RB99. Next base: position 81,646 of record NZ_JABMCA010000037.1, read on the forward strand.
CGGGCACGGGGGCCGCCGCCGGCGCGCCGCCCTCCGGCCGGGCCGGGCCGGGCGTCGGATGCGGGTCAGCCATGGGCGCCGCCACCCTCGCCCGGGCCGCCCGCGCCGCCCGCCGCGTGGTGGAACCGGCGCACCAGCAGGTCGCGGACCTCGCGGGTGTGCCGGCGGCTCACCGGCAGCAGCGCGTCGCCGATCTGCACCGCGGCCCGGCCGCCGTCGAACCGCAGCTCGGTGATGTGCGCGGACGCGACGAGCGTGCTGCGGTGGATCCGGATGAACCCGGCGGCCTCCCACCGCTTCGTCAGCGCCGTCAGCGGCATCCGCACCAGGTAGCCGCCGTCGGCGGTGTGCAGCCGGACGTAGTCGCCCTGCGCCTCGACGTGGGTGACGGTCCGCCGCGACACCAGCCGGGTGCGGCCGCCCAGCTCGACCGGGATCATCTCGTCGTCGGCGCCCGCGTCGGAGGCGTCCTCGCCCTGCGGCCCGGTGCGGGACGCGGCCAGCTCGACCCGCCGGACCGCCTCGGCGAGCCGCTCCGGCCGGACCGGCTTGAGCAGGTAGTCGAGCGCGCCGAGCTCGTAGGCGGTGACGGCGCAGTCGTCGTGCGCGGTGACGAACACGACGTGCGGGGGCGCGGCGAAGCCGGTCAGCAGCCGGGTGAAGTCCAGGCCGTCGAGCCCGGGCATCCGGATGTCCAGGAACACCGCGTCCAGGCGCTCGCCCTCGACGAGCATTCGGCTCAGGTCGCGCAGCGCGGACGAGGCGTCCTCCGCGCCGGTGACCCTCCCGATCCTCGGGTCCTCGCGGAGCAGGTGGACCAGTTCCTCCAGGGCGGGGCGCTCATCGTCGACGGCAAGGACGTGCAGCATGGTGGCGACTTTGCCGCGATTACCGTCTGTCCGCAATCGGTTCCGAAAAGTGAGTACCGCACCGGGGTGCGGACGCTCAGTCCGGAAAGATGCCCGGACGGTACTTCGGAACGCGCAATCTGACCTTCGTTCCCGCTCCGAGCGCTGTCTCGACGGTCAGGCCGTACTCCTCTCCATAGACTTGGCGCATCCGCTCGTCGACGTTGGCGAGCCCGATCCCGCCGCCGCGCCGGTCCGGGGTGGCGACGCTCCCCCATCCGGTCGGTCCCGGGCGGCCGATCGGGGCGGCGAGGATCTCCTGGAGCCGTTCGGGGTCCATGCCGACCCCGTCGTCCTCGATGCTGATCGCGGCCTCGGCGCCGGAGTCGCGCGCCACGATCGAGATGTGCAGCGGGCCGCGGGTGCCCTTCATCCCGTGCCGGATCGCGTTCTCCACCAGCGGCTGCAGGGCGAGGAACGGGACGGCGACGGGCAGCACCTCGGGCGCCACCTGCACGTCGAACCGCAGCCGCTCGCCGAACCTGGCGCGCTCCAGCAGCAGGTACCGGTCGATGGAGCGCAGCTCGTCGGCGAGGGTGGTGAAGTCGCGCGGGTCGCGGAAGGAGTAGCGGGCGAAGTCGGCGAAGTCCAGCAGCAGGCCGCGGGCCCGCTCGGGGTCGGTGCGGACGAACGAGGCGATCGTGGTCAGCGAGTTGTAGACGAAGTGGGGGGAGATCTGCGCGCGCAGCGCCCGCATCTCGGCCTCGGCGAGCCGGATCCGGGCGGTGTCCAGCCGGGCCAGCTCGAGCTGGCCGGTGACCAGCCGGGCCGCCTCGCCGACGGCGCGGACGCGCGCGGTGGACGGACCGGTCCAGTACGCGGTGAGGGTCGCCTCGACGCGCCCCTCGATGGTGAGCGGCGCGACCATGGCGACGCGGACGCGGCACAGCGGGTCGCGGCAGCCGAGCAGCTCCGGGGCGATCACGCGGGGGCGGCCGGAGGCGAGCACGGGCAGCGCGTGGGCGACGGCGTCGCCGGCGTGCTCGTCGCGTCCGGCGCCGTCCCAGGCCAGCAGCCGGGGGGCGGGGTCGGCGCCGTCACCGCGGCCGGGGCGCGAACCGGCGGCGCGGTCGCCGCCGCCGTACGCGCCCTCGGCGTAGGGCTCGTCGCCGTACCGGTCGGCGCCGTGGGGATCGTCGTCGTACCGGTCGTCGTCATAGGGATCGTCGCCGTAGGGGGCGTCCGCGTACGGGTCGTCGTCGCCGGTGGGGACGCCCACGACCGCGACGGCCTCGGCGCCGAGCAGCGTCCGCAGGTGCCGGGCCGCCTTGCGGGCCGACCCGGGGGTCAGCCCGCCGCGCAGCGGCGGCGCCACGCGGGCGAGGGCGTGCAGGGTCGCGAACGACGCCTGCTCCGCCGGGACGGCGGGGGCGCGGCGCGGGAGCCGCAGCCGCCCGCGCAGCGCGACCGCGCCCGCGGCGGCGCCCGCGGCCAGGGCGCCCGCGAGAATGTCCGCGACGGACGGTAGGACCATGACAACGTACGGTAACGGTTGTCTTCCGCCAAGGTCGGTGTGTTGCCGATTTACGGCGGTGTCCGGCCCTCACGGCTCACAGGGGCGGCTCAGAGGGGCGGCGCCTCGCCCTCGTCCTCCTGGTAGGAGTACCGCTGCTCGGACCAGGGGTCGGCGACGTTGTGGTAGCCGCGCTCCTCCCAGAACCCGCGGCGGTCCTTCACCAGGTACTCCACGCCCCGGACCCACTTCACGCTCTTCCACGCGTACAGGTGCGGGACGACGATCCGGATCGGGAAGCCGTGGTCGGCGGTGAGCCGCTCGCCGTCGTGGTGGGTGGCGAACATCGTCCCGTCGGCGAGGAAGTCGCTCATCCGGATGTTGGCGCTGTAGCCGTACTCGGCCCACACCATCACGTGCGTCACGTCCGGCGCGGGCGGCGCCAGCTCGACGATCGCCGAGCCGGGGACGCCCTCCCACTCGTTGCCGGGGATCGTGAACTTGGTGACGCAGTGGAAGTCGGAGATCGCGCGCACCCGCGGCAGCGCGTCGAACTCCTCCCAGCTCCACCGGTGCTGCTCCCCCGACGCGGTGGCGCCGAAGACCCGGAAGTCCCAGTCCTTGGGACGGAACTTGGGGACCGGCCCGTAGTGGAGGACCGGCCAGCCCCGGGGGACGTACTGGCCTGGCGGCAGGTCCCGCGGCTGCGGCGCGGACGGTTCGGGGTGGGACATGACGCCGCCATCCTGCCATCAGGCGTGAGCTGAGCCATATTCGGGGGCCTTGCGGGATTCGGCGGCGCGCATCGGCTACGCTGAGCCCGTGCGCAACATCGTGTATTTCTTCTGGTTCGACCAGCCCGGGCGGCTGGTCTGCCAGACGTTGCGCTGACAGACCACAAGGCGAGAGCCCCGGGCCCCATCGGCCCGGGGCTCTCGTCGTTTCCAGGGGGTCGTCCGCGGGATCCGGCCCGGATCCGCGCGCGGTCCGCGTGATGAGGAGAGGCAGCACACCCATGGTCGTCGTCATGGCCCCGGAGGCCACCGAAGCCGATATCAAGGCCGTCGTCTCACTGGTCGAGACGGCGGGAGGCGACGCGTTCGTCAGCCGGGGCGTGGAACGCACCATCGTCGGGCTCGTCGGCGACGTCCAGCAGTTCGGGTCGCTGAACCTGCGCGGGATGCGCGGGGTGACCGACGTGGTGCGCATCTCGGTCCCCTACAAGCTGGTGAGCCGCGAGCACCACGCCGAGCGCACGGTGGTGCGGGTCGGCGGCGTGCCGATCGGCCCGGGCACGGTGACGCTGATCGCCGGCCCGTGCGCGGTGGAGACCCCGGAGCAGACGCTCGGCGCGGCGCAGATGGCGCAGGCGGCGGGCGCGACCCTGCTGCGCGGCGGCGCGTTCAAGCCCCGCACGTCGCCGTACGCCTTCCAGGGCCTCGGCGAGGCCGGCCTGCGCATCCTCGCGGACGTGCGGGAGGAGACGGGCATGCCGATCGTCACCGAGGTGGTGGACGCCGGGGACGTCGATCTCGTCGCGTCCTACGCCGACATGCTGCAGATCGGCACCCGCAACGCGCAGAACTTCGCGCTGCTGCAGGCCGCGGGCGAGTCCGGCAAGCCGGTGATGCTCAAGCGCGGCATGAACGGCACGATCGAGGAGTGGCTGATGGCCGCCGAGTACGTCGCGCAGCGCGGCAACCTCGACATCGTGCTGTGCGAGCGCGGCATCCGCACGTTCGAGAAGGCCACCCGCAACACCCTCGACATCTCCGCGGTCCCGGTGGCGCAGCGCCTCTCCCACCTGCCGGTGATCGTGGACCCGTCGCACTCGGGCGGCAGCCGCGACCTGGTGCTCCCGCTGACCCGCGCGGCCGTCGCGGTCGGCGCCGACGGCGTGATCATCGACGTGCACCCGCACCCGGAGACCGCGCTGTGCGACGGCCCGCAGGCCCTGGTGGACGGCGACCTGCGCGAGCTGGCCAAGCTCATGCGCGACCTGCCGCCCATCGTCGGCCGCACCCTGACCGAGGCGCCCGGCCCCGTCCCCGCCTGACCCGGCCCGGCGCCGCCCGACCCCGTCGGCTTGTGGCGTGTCGCCCTCATGAGGACCTTCATGACGGCGATACGCCGCGAGTCAACGCGAGTGCGGGCTGCTGGTAGTTTCGTGGGCATGGCGTACTGGACCTCGAACCTCGGCCCGCCCCGCTCCTGACGGGGCGCGGCGACGGCACCTCCCTGCGAGTCCTGACGGACCCGGCGCGATCGCGCCCGGTCCGCGTTCTCCTGCGCCCCGGATCCGGATCCTTCCCTCCCGATTCGAGCCCAGGAGCCTTTCCCGTGTCTCTGCGCACGTCCAGAACCTTCGGAACGTCCCGGCGGGCATCCGCGCCCGCGTCCCCGGCCTCCCGGCGGGCCTCGGCGCCCGCGTCCCCGGCCTCCCGGCGCGCCCTCGGAGGCGGCGCCGACATCCTCCTCGCCGCGTCCCTGTGGGGCACGACCGGGACGGCCCGCACCTTCGCGCCCGGCGCGTCCAGCGTCTCCGTCGCCGCCGCCCGGATCGTCATCGGCGGGCTGCTGCTGTTCGCCTTCGCCGCCGCCACCCGCCGCGACGGCCTGCGCCGCCTCCTGCGCGGCCGGTCCCGCCTGGGTCCGCTCGCGCTCGGCGCCGCGGCGATCGCGGTGTACCAGGTCGCGTTCTTCGTCGCCGTCGCCCGGACCGGCGTCGCCGTCGGCACCGTCGTCACGATCGGCAGCGCGCCCGCGTTCACCGGGCTGATCGGGCTCGCGACGCGGCGGGCCGTCCTCACCGGCCGCTGGACGCTCGCGACCGCGGGCGCCGTCGGCGGCTGCGCCCTGCTGGTCGGCGCCGGGCACGGCTCCGGCGTCGACCCCGCCGGCATCGCGCTCGCGCTGCTGTCCGGGCTGGCCTACGCGGTGTACGCGACCACCGCGTCCGCACTGATCACCCGCGGCGAGGACGACCGGGCGACCGCCGGGGCGCTGTTCGGCGCCGCCGCGGTGCTGCTCGTCCCGGTCCTCGCGGCCGAGCCCGCCGGGTGGCTGCTCACCGGCTCCGGCGCGGCGACCGCCCTCTACCTCGGCGCGGTCACCACCGGCCTCGGCTACGTGCTGTTCGCGCGGGGGCTGCGCGGCACCCCCGCCACGACGGCGACGACGCTGACCCTCGCCGAACCCGCCGTCGCGGCGGTCCTCGGCACGGCGGTGCTCGGCGAGCACCTGGGCGGGACGGCCTACGCCGGCCTCGCGCTGCTCGCCGCCAGTCTCGTCGTGCTCTTCGCGCCCGCGCGGCGTCCGCGAAAGCACGGGGAACGCGGGCCGAGCGGTAACGAATTGGTCTGAACCACTCGCCAGATCGGGAGGCGGCGAGGATGATGTCCGGCATGACGATGGGCGATGGCGACGCCGGGGGACGGCTGTTCCCGGAGGACCTGGACGGCGTCGACCCGGTCGCCGCCGTGATGCTGGCGGACGCCTGCCGCTCCCTCGCCGCCTACCCCGATCTGGTGGCGGTCGGCCCGCTGTTCACCGCGGCCGAGCGGGTCTCCGGCGGCTGGCAGGTCGTCTGCCCGCCGGACCCGCTGCCGCAGGGCGCGCGCGAGCTTCTCGCCGACCACCTCGACGAGCGCGCCGCCCGGATGGACGAGGGGGCCGCGGGCGAGTTCCGGCGGGCCGCGGCGGCGCTGCGGACCGGGCCGTCCGACACGGTGGCGGCGGCCGGCCGGCGGTTCGCGATCGTGCGGGTCGAGCAGCTGGTGCGGACCGGCCCGGACGGCCCCGAACCGCCCCGGCCGAGCGACCCCGACCCGCGTCCGGCGTCCGTCCCGGCCTCCTACCGCCGCCCCTACGACCTGCTGTCGGGCGAGGGCACCGGATCCGACCTCGCCACCGCCGAGCTGCTGTGCCAGGTGCTGGACGCGGCGGCGCTCAGCGGCAGCGAGCCGTCCGGCGCGTTCCTCACCCCGGTCGCGCTCGCGCCCGCGTTCACCGTCGCCGAGCGCGGCCCCGGCGGCCCCGGCGTCCCGGGCGGGCCGTCCCGCGAGCGCCGCTGGCGCCCGGTCGGCCGCCTGCACGCCACCCCGCAGCAGGCCCGCGACTCGCTGGCCGGCTACCTGCGCGACGTGGCGCCGGCCGTCGAGGCCCTCGGCGAGACCGACGCCGCCGCCTACGCGGAGGCCGCGGAGCTGCTGGCGGAGGAGCCCCGGCGCAACGGCATCTCGGTCGCGGGACGCCGCTTCCGGATCGTCCGCATCGAGCGCATCACCCTCCTGGGCCCCGAGGGCCCCGAGCCCCCGCGTCCGACCGACTTCGACCAGTACTGATCGCGCCGGCCCCGCCCCCTCGGGAGGAGGACGCGGGGCCGGAGCGGTGGGACGGGGTCAGGACGCGGCGGCGTCCCCGTAGACGGGGCGGTGCTCCTGGACGGACTCGGCGAGCTGGTCGGCGAGCTCGCCGACGTCGAGGCGCTTCTCGATCTGCCGGAGGTCGTCGATCTTGGCGCGGGTCTCGGCGCGGCGCGGCGCGAGCATCGTGCAGCAGTCCTCGTCGGGCAGCTCGGAGACGGACAGCGTGCGGATGCGGCGCGCCTGGTCCATGATCTCGATCTTGTCCATGCCGACGAGCGGGCGCAGGATGGGCAGCTCGACGGCGTCGTCCAGCGCGGTGATGTTGGCGAGGGTCTGGCTGGACACCTGGCCGAGCGCGTCGCCGGTGATCAGCGCGGAGCCGCGGAGGCGGCGGGCGAGGACCTCGCCGGTGCGCAGCATGAGGCGGCGCTGCGCGATCACCGCGAGCCGGTCGGCGCCGGACGACTTGATCTGCTGCTGCGCCTTGCCGAACGGGACGACGAACAGCCGGGACCCGCCCTGGAACTTGTCCAGCTCGCGGACCAGCGCGTACGCCTTGTAGATCGACTCCGGGCCGGTGAACGGCATGCCGGAGAAGTGCAGGTAGTCGACGCGCAGGCCGCGGCGCATCATCCGGTACGCGGCGACGGGCGAGTCGATGCCGCCGGACATCAGCACGAGGGCGCGGCCGCTCATCCCGACGGGCAGGCCGCCCTGGCCGGGCAGGCCGCCGGAGTAGACGAACACCTCGTCCCGGTCGACCTCGATCGACAGGGTGTGCACCGGGTCCTTCAGCTTGACGGGCTGGCCGTAGCGGGCGGCGACGAGCGCGCCGATGTGCCGGTCCAGCTCGGTGGAGGTCATCGGGAAGCGCTTGTCGCGGCGCCGGGACCGGACGGCGAACGTGCCGAGGCGGCCGTCCATGAGCTCCAGGGCGGCGCGCTCGACGCTGGCGAGGTCCTTGCCGACCCGCCAGGCGCGGTGCGCCCACACGATGCCCATGACGTCGGTGATCCGCTGCGCGACCCGCTCCATGGTGGCCAGATCGGCGTCGTGCTTGCGGACGATGAACACGCCGTGCCGCCGGATGACGTCGACGCGGGCGATGGGCCGGACGGCCTGCCGGACGTTGTCGGCCAGGCGGCGCTCGAACAGCTCGCGGTTCTTGCCCTTGAGGACGACCTCGCCGAGTTTGAGCAGCACGCACGGCTCCCCGTCGACCGGGGACTGCTCCCGGACGTCCGCGGGCGCGGTCTCGAGCGTGGTCATGCGTGGTCCTCCCGGCGGGAACGGGTCAAGGGGCGGCCTCCAGTGTGGCCCACTCACCCCAACATCGCGACCCGGAAAACGTGTTCCCGCCGGGAGGGACGGGTTCGGCCGGGTTCGGCCGGACGGGTCAGCCGAAGAAGACCTCGGCCTCGGCGTAGCGCTCCAGCGGGACGGTCTTCAGCTCCTTGGTCGCCTCGTCGAGGCCGACGCGGACGATGTCGGTGCCCTGGAGCGCGACCATCTTGCCGAAGTCGCCGTCGCGGACGGCGTCGATGGCCTGCAGGCCGAACCGGGTGGCGAGGACACGGTCGAACGCGGTGGGGGTGCCGCCGCGCTGGATGTGCCCGAGCACGGTCGCGCGGGCCTCCTTGCCGGTGCGCTTCTCGATCTCGTCGGCGAGGGCCTGGCCGATGCCGCCGAGCCGGACGTGCCCGAACGCGTCGCGCTCGCCGGTCTGCAGCTGCATCTGCCCGTCGATCGGGTGGGCGCCCTCCGACACGACGATGATCGGCGCGTAGCGGGTCTTGAACCGGCTCTCGACGTACTCGACGACCTTGTCGATGTCGAACGGCCGCTCGGGGATCAGGATGACGTTGGCGCCGGCGGCCATGCCGACGTGCAGCGCGATCCACCCCGCGTGGCGGCCCATGACCTCGCAGATCAGCGCGCGGTGGTGGCTCTCGGCGGTGGTGTGCAGCCGGTCGACGGCCTCCATGCCGATGTTCACCGCGGTGTCGAAGCCGAAGGTGTAGTCGGTGGCGTTGAGGTCGTTGTCGATCGTCTTGGGGACGCCGACGACGTTGACGCCGTTGGCGTACAGCTCGCGGGCGACGCCGAGGGTGTCCTCGCCGCCGATGGCGATCAGGGCGTCGACGCCGAGGCCGGCGAGGTTGTCCTTGATCCGCTCGACGCCCCCCTCGACCTTGACCGGGTTGGTCCGGGACGAGCCGAGGATCGTGCCGCCGCGCGGCAGGATCCCGCGGACGGCCTGCACGTCGAGGGCGACGGTGTCGCCTTCGAGGGGCCCGCGCCAGCCGGCCCGGAAGCCCACGAACTCGTAGCCGAAGACCTGCACGCCCTTGCGGACGACCGCGCGGATGACCGCGTTCAGGCCGGGGCAGTCCCCACCTCCGGTGAGCACTCCGACTCGCATGCCGTCTCCTTCTCCCGCCACCGGGCTCCTCCCTCGGGTCACATGGCCAGACTAGTGGTCAGCGCATGGCTACGCAGGGCATTCGCCGGGCGTCCCGGCGTGCCGTCATTGGTCTAGACCATAGCCTCCGGAGGCGCCCCGCGGCACGCCGTCCGGCGGGACGCGGCGCCGGCGCGACGGGCCCCGGATGATCCGGACCCTTCCCCGGAAGAGCACCGCCACTCCCCCCGGTGCGCGCCGTACCGCCGCCCGCCGGCGACGCGGTGCGGACGCGCCGTCATAGGCCCAACCGATCTCCGCGAGCGCCAGTTCCCGCGCCGCTTCCCCGGCGAGGCCGTCGCGGTGCGCCCGCGCGAAGTCCCATCCGTCGCGGAACGATCCCTGGGCCGGGCGTCCGGCCGCCCACGCGGCGAACTCCGCCTTCCAGGACGTTCCGTAGGCGGCGGCGAGGGCGGGCCAGGCGCGCTCCACCTCGCCGGCCCGTTTCAGCAGGACGCTGTGCGCGGCGGCCCGCACCGCGGCGGCGTCGAACCCGGCGGGCATCGGGCCGCCCGCCGCCATCGCGCGGACGAGGGCCTCCTGTGCCGCGGCCAGCGCGGGGTCGAATGCTCCCGGGTCCACTGCGCTCATGTGACGGCCGCGCTCGTGTGAACGGCCGCGCTCATGTGACGGCCGCCAGGCCGGACGCGGCGGCGATGGCGTCCAGCTCGGCCTGGAGCTCGCCGGTCGGCGGGTAGCGGCCGTCGCGCTCCAGCAGGAACCCGGGCGGGCGGCGCCGCGCGCACACCTCCCGGATCAGGTCCAGGACCTCTTGCGGGACGGCCGCCGTATGCGTGTCGTGGTAGCGGCCGTCCCGCTCGACGCCGCCCGCGACGTGGCAGTAGGCGACGCGTTCCAGCGGCAGGCGGTCGATGAGGTCCAGCGGGTCCTCGCCCCGGTTGCGGGCGTTGGCGTGCACGTTGGCGACGTCCAGCAGCAGGAGGGCGCCGGTGCGGTCCAGGAGCTCGGTGAGGAAGTCGCCTTCGGTGTACTCGGCGTCCGGCCAGTCGAAGAGCGCGGCGATGGGCTCGACGGCGAGCGGGACGGGCAGCTCGGCCTGCGTGCGGCGGACGTTGGCGGTGAGGGCGTCCAGCGCCGCCCGCGTGCGCGGCACCGGCAGCAGGTGCCCGGCCTCGATCCCGCCCGCCCGGACGAACGCGACGTGCTCGCTGACCAGCGGCGCGCCGAGCGCCTCGGCGCAGGCGGCCAGGTGCGCGACGCGCTCGGCGGCCACCGGCTCGGCGCCGCCGAGCGACAGCTTCACGCCGTGCGGGACGACGGCCGCGCCGCGCCCGCGCAGTTCCAGCAGGCCGGGCGCGGGACGCGCCGGGTGGACGGACTCGGCGATCACCTCGGTGAAGCGCAGCCCGGGCAGCGCGCCGACGAACCCGGCGATCTCCGGCCGCCAGCCGAGGCCGACGCCCAGATCGGGCAGGCCGGGCGCGCCGGGCAGGGAGGGCGTGCCGTCAGCCGCCACCGCAGCCCCCTCCGCATCCGCCGCCGCCGCACCCGCCGCCGCAGCTCGCTCCCCCGCATCCGTGCCCGCCGCCGTGCCCGCCACCGTGATCCCCGCCGTGCCCGCCGCCGTGCCCGCCGCCGCCGTGGTGGTACCCGCCGTCCGAGGAGTCCCCGAGCAGGAACACCGAGCCGGACGTCCCGTCCCCGCCCGACGTCCCGGCAGGCCCGGCGCTCGCCAGGTAGTGCGCCGCTCCGAGCGTCTTGGCGTACACGGGGTCCCAGGCGGTGAGCGCGGGGACGCCGAAGAGCGCGACGGCCATCAGGATCCTCGGCGCGGCCAGTTCCTCGTACGGGCCGTCGATCGGCGGCGACAGGTCGTCGTGGTCCTTCCGCGTCCGGTCGAGGACCCGGTCGCCTTCCGCGGTGCGCCCGTGGGCCGAGCCGAGCGCGAACGCCGGGACGGCGACCGCGATCAGCACCAGCACGCCGGCGGTCATCACCGGCACGCCGTGGCGGGTGCCGACAGCGATCCACCCGGCGATGCCGAGCAGCGCCCAGATCCGGACGGGCCACAGCATCCGCCTCAGGCGGCGCCGCGCGTCCTCGGGGACGAGGAGGCCCTGCGCGGCCAGGTCGCCGCGGAGCCGGCCGAACGCGTCCCGGACGCCGGGCTCGGCGGCGAGACCCGGCAGCGTCGGATCCGCGGACTCGGCGAGCGCGGCGTGCAGGGCCGCGTCCAGCGCCGCGCCGCCGCTGGGCGCCGTCTCGCCGGGACTGATCCGCCCGTCGGCGTGGACCTCGATCGCCTCGTCGAGCTTCAGCGCCGCCATCGCGACGGCGGTCGCGGCCGGCTCCCCGCCGCGCAGGTAGGCGACCTCGCGGGGATCCAGGTCCCGGGCGGGGGGACGGCCCCGGCGCACCGCCGCCCGCGTCCGGGCGGGCGCCACCAGCAGGACCGCCGCGACCAGCGCGTACACCGCCAGAACCAGGATGGAGACCTGTGTCGCTCCCAATCCGCCGCCCCCTTCGTCCGCCGTCGGCCGTCCTCTGGGGACGCGGGGACCGGGGTGCCGGTTCCGTACCGGCCGTTATCGGACAGGCGCCGCCGGATCAGGACTCCTCGTCCAGGCCCTTCTCGATGGCGTAGCGGACGAGCTCGACGCGGTTGTGGAGCTGGAGCTTGCCGAGGGTGTTCTGCACGTGGTTCTGCACCGTGCGGTGCGACAGGACGAGCCGCTGCGCGATCTGCTTGTACGTCAGGCCCTTGGCGACGAGCCGCAGCACCTCGGTCTCGCGGTCGGTGAGCCGGGGCGCGTCGTCGTCCTCGCGGGCGGGCGCGGCGGCGAGCCTGCGGTACTCGCCGAGGACGAGCCCGGCGAGGCCGGGCGTGAACACCGCGTCGCCGTCGGCGGTGCGGCGGACCGCGTCCAGGAACTCCTCGCGCCCGGCGGACTTGAGCAGGTAGCCGGTGGCGCCCGCCTTCACCGCCTCCAGGACGTCCTGCTGCTCGCCGCTGGCCGACAGCACCAGCACCCGCACGGGCGGGTCGGCCGCGGCGAGGTGCCGGGTGACCTCGACGCCGCTGATGTCGGGCAGCTGCAGGTCGACCACGGCGACGCGGGGGCGCGCGGCGGCGGCGATGCGGACGGCGGTGCGGCCCTCCCCGGCGGTGGCGACGACCTCGTGCCCCGCCTCGGCGAGGTCGCGGGCGACGGCGTCGCGCCACATCGGATGGTCGTCGACGACCATGACCCTCAACGGAACCTCGCTCACGCTCACACCCTAGACGTCGCGGACCGGCACGGAACTACGCGGAACGGTCATCTCGATCTCGGTGCCCTCGCCGGGCGCCGAGACGATCGAGACCGTGCCGCCGAGGTCGCGGACGCGGCCCCGGATGGACTGGGCGACGCCGAGCCGGCCGGACGCGGCCGCGGCGTCGAGGCGGCCGGGCGGCATGCCGGGGCCGTCGTCGCGGACGCTGACGGTGACCTCGCCGGGGCCGTCCTCCAGCAGGACCCAGGCGCGGGCGCCGTCGCCGCAGTGCCGCCGGACGTTGTCCAGCGCCGCCGCGACCGCCGCGGCGACCTCGTGGGCGGCGTGCTCGGGCAGCGGCACGGGCGTCGCGGGGGTCGACACGGTCACCGACGCGGACGCCTGGCCGGTCAGCAGCGGGGCCAGGTCGGCCTCGCGCCCCCCGCCGTCCGCCGGGCGCGGCACGGCCGCGCCGGCGGGGGCCGGGCC
>NZ_JABMCA010000038.1:0-92846 GCF_014706005.1 Actinomadura sp. RB99
TGGAGGCGGCCGGCGCGGCTCGCACTGCCGCACGTCAGCCTGCGGCCCGCCGCACTGCGCCCCGCCGCGCTGGGCACGACGGCCCTGCGCACGACGGCCCTGCGCACGACAGCCCTGCGCACGATGGCCAGGCGCACGAGAGCCCTGCGCGCCACGGCCCGCCGCACCACGGCCCTGAGCGGCGCGGCGCTGCGGCAGGTGCCGCTCCCGGTGCCGAGGCTGCGGTCGAGGCGGGCGGCCGCGGGGAGCGGCGCCGGTGTCTGACCTCGGTCGGGTGCTCCGGCTGGACGCCCGCCGCTCGGCGCTGCTGGTCGCGGTGCCGATCCTCTCCGCGGTCGGGACGGCGGCGGCGGGCCCGCCGCTGCTGCCCTCGGTCGCGTACTGGGACAACTCCGTCGTCGCGCTGCTCGACGCGGTGCGGTTCCTCGGCCCGGCCGCGGCCGGGCTGGCCGCGTGGACGGCCGTGCGGGAGCGCCCGCTCGACTACCTGCGCGACCTGACGGCGCGCTCGCCCGCCACGGGCGCCCTGCTCGACCTGCTGCTGCTCTCCGCGGCGGCGCTCGCGTCCTACCTGGTGGTGGCCGCTCTGGTGGTCGCGGTCACACTGCTCCGGCAGGAGGCCGGGCACCCGCATCCGCTCGGCGTGGTGGCCGGGGCGGGCGCGCTGGTGCTGCACGTCGCGGTCGGCTACCTGGCCGGACGGGTCGTCCCGCACCGGGCGACGGCGGCCGTGGTGCTCGCCGTGACGGCGCTGTGGGCCGCCCTCCGCGTGCCGGGGACGTCCTGGCTGAGCCTGCTCCCCCCTGCGGCGTTCAACCGCATCCCCCTGTTCACCACGCTGCGCGCGTGCGTGCTCGGCTACCAGGTGCTGTGGGCGTCGGGGCTGACCGCCGTGCTCGTCCTCGGGTACGTGCTGTGGGCGACGCGGCGGCTGCTGCTCGTCCTGCCGCTGGCCCTGGCGCTGGCGGCGACCGGCGGCGCGACGCTCGGGCTGCGCGACGCCGGCGGGACGGTGGCGCCCGCGCCCGCGGAACGGGTGTGCCGGGAGTGGCCGCTGACCGTCTGCGTGCATCCGGCGCTGCGCGCGGCGCTGCCCTCGCTGATGACGGCCGTGACGCCGCTCGCGGCGCGGCTGCGCGGCACGCCGGGCGCGTTCACCCGCGTTGAGCAGCTTCCGGGGTGGGCGCCCGCCGGGGTCGCGAACGGCGTCGCCGGCATCCATCTGGACGAGAACCTGTCGCCCGGCTACCAGGAGCGGGCCGTCCGCCAGATCAGGGACGGCCTGCTCGACGCGGGCGCGTGCGCGGTCATCGGACGGCCGGGCGGCTACGGCTCGCTGGTGGACGCGTGGCTGCTCGGCGAGCAGCCGCCGGCGATCCGCGACGCGGGGGCGGCGCGGCGGTTCGGCTCATGGGGCGACGACCGGCGGCGCGCCTGGCTGCGCCGCCATTTCGCCGGCTACCGGTCGTGCGCGCTGGGTCCGGCGGACTTCCGGCCGGCGCCCCGGCGCGTCCACCGGAGCACGGGGCGGGTGGTGCGGGACGCCCACCGGCCCGTGCCGATGCGTCCGCGGGAGCTGGGGCACGCGCAGTCCCCCGCGTGACCGCGGCGGAACCCCCATCCCGACTGCGGCCACGCGGAAGTCGTGGTCAGGCCCGTCCGGCGGTCTGCGGCTCGGGACGGGCGGCGGCCGCGGGCTTGGCCCAGTGCCGCTCGACGAAGAACGGCGCGACGGGCAGCACCGCGGCGATGAGCGCGAGGACGGTGCGCTTGAGGCCCCAGCCGAGCTTCTCGCCGGCGGCGTAGGCCAGCCCGACGTAGGCGAGGAACAGGATGCCGTGGATGGGCCCCATCACCTGGACGGCCACCGGCAGGTCCGCGCCGTACTTCAGCGGCATGGCGACCAGGAGCAGCACCAGGAAGGAGGTCGCCTCGGCGATGGAGACGACACGGAACGCGCGCACGATGTCCACGAACCCCTCAACGCCTCGCCGCCGTTCCAGGTTTCCCTTGTTCCTATGGCCCTGCTCACACGCGCCGACCGGCCCTCCGGCCCGCGGCGATGCGGCGACCGCGCGCGTCGCCCGTTGAAGGAAGGCGCTCCAGCGCCTGACGCCACGGGCAATGCAGACAATAGGGTGTCCGCGTGGACTGGAGCCTGCTGACCTGTGCGCGCAAGGGGCACATCACCTATGCCCCCGACGAGCGGCCGCTGCGCGAGCGGCTGGTGGTGTCGTCGCCCGTCGGCGACGCGTGGCGGTGCCTGCGCTGCGGCGCGTACGTGCACGGCGATCCGCACGGCTCGGGCCCGGCCGACGAGGCGCCGCTGGTGAAGCGCGGCAAGGAGCTGCGCGACGCCTTCATCATGCGGTTCTTCGCGGTGGAGCGGCTGATCCGCGGGCTGATCGTGGCGGTCGCCGCGTACGGGGTGTGGCGGTTCGCGCAGAGCCGCGGCTCCATCCAGGAGGTCTTCGAGAAGGAGATCCCGCTGCTGCGGCCGATCGCGAAGCAGTTCGGCTGGGACCTGGACCACTCCAAGATCGTCACCTCGATCCGGCACGTGTTCGGGTTGGAGGAGCGGACGCTGCGCTGGCTCGCGATCGGGCTGCTGGTGTACGCGGCGATCGAGATCATCGAGGCCGTCGGGCTGTGGCTGCTGCAGCGGTGGGGCGAGTACTTCGCGGTCGTCGCGACCTGCTTCGGCCTGCCGGTCGAGATCTACGAGCTGTCCGAGAAGGTGACCGTGCTGCGGATCGGCGCGCTGGCCATCAATATCGGTCTGATCGTCTACATCATCGTCACCAAACGGCTGTTCGGCGTGCGCGGCGGCCGGGCCGCCCATGAGGCGCATCTGCGCAGCGAGTCGCTGATGGAGGTGGAGCACGCGGCGACCGATCCGGACGTCGCGCGGCCGTCGCACCCCGCCACGGGATGACCGGGAAGAGGTGAGGGGGCGATAAGTCCGGGAATGTGGGTGACATGCCGAAGAACGACGCGGCCCGCGAGCCCGCCCCCCAGCGCGTGCGACCCGTCCCCCGGCGCGGTCTCCTCACCCCCCTGGTGCTCATCGCGGCGACCATCGCGGTCGTCCTCGTCGTGCAGCAGGCGGTGCACGGCCTGCCGCACTGGCTGAACCCGTTCCATGAGGAGACCAAGGACCGCAGCGGCCCGGTGCTGCTGCAGTCGATCCGCGACCTGAACCGGTACGAGGCCGCCAGCGGCGACTTCCAGGTCGTCGTCGACCTGGAGAAGGACGCGAAGTTCCTGCCGTCGTCGCTGCGCGGCAAGCGGACCCTGTTCGTGGGCAACGGCTCCGTCGACGCCTACGTGGACTTCTCGCGGATCGCCACCGGCGCGGTGAAGGTGAACTCCGACCGGACGGCGGCGACGATCACGCTGCCGCACGCCCAGCTCGAACCCACCAACCTCGACACCAAGCGCAGCTACGTCTACGCGACCGAGCGCGGCCTGTTCGACCGGTTCGGCGACTTCTTCAGCAGCAACCCCGACAACCAGCAGCAGCTGTACGTGCTGGCGAGCCAGAAGATCCAGGCGGCCGCGCAGCAGAGCCGGCTGGCCGACCAGGCGGACGCCAACACCAAGCGGATGCTGGAGAACATGCTGAGGGCGCTGGGCTTCCGGACGGTCACCGTCCAGCAGCCCAACGCCCAGTAGCCGCTACATCGACCACCGCGCGGGCGCGACCGAAGGTCTGCTGGGCGAACGAGCCGGAAGCGAAGTTCTCCAGCAGGTCGCGGAGCGACTTAGCGCCCGCCCGTGGGCCGGTCAGGGCCGAGCCGCTAGGCGAGGCCCTGAGCCGGAACGCGAATCAATAGAGCGTCGCCCTGGCCGCCGCCGCCGCACAGGCCGGCGGCGCCGACGCCGCCGCCGCGCCGCTTCAGCTCGTAGGCGAGGTGCAGCACGATGCGGGCGCCGGACATGCCAACCGGGTGGCCGAGCGCGATGGCGCCGCCGTTGACGTTGACCTTCTCGGGGCCGACGCCGAGGTCGCGCATGGACTGGATGCCGACCGACGCGAACGCCTCGTTGATCTCGATGAGGTCGAGGTCGTCGACGGTCAGCCCCTCCTTGCCGAGGGCGTGCTTGATGGCGTTGGACGGCTGCGACTGCAGCGAGTTGTCCGGGCCGGCGACGTTGCCGTGCGCGCCGATCTCGGCGAGCCAGGTGAGGCCGAGCTCCTCGGCCTTCGCCTTGGACATCACCACGACGGCGGCGGCGCCGTCGGAGATCTGCGAGGACGAGCCGGCGGTGATCGTCCCGTCCTTGCTGAACGCGGGGCGCAGCCGCGCGAGCGACTCGGCCGTGGTGTCGGCGCGCACGCCCTCGTCCTTGGCGAACACGATCGGGTCGCCCTTGCGCTGCGGGATCTCGATCGGGGCGATCTCGTCGTCGAAGACGCCGTTCTTGATGGCCGCGGCGGCGCGCTGGTGGGAGCGGGCGGAGAACTCGTCCTGCTCCTCGCGGCCGATGCCGAGCCTGGCGTTGTGGTGCTCGGTGGACTCGCCCATCGCGATGCCGTCGAACGCGTCGGTCAGCGCGTCGTAGGCCATGTGGTCGAGGACCTCGATCGAGCCGTACTTGTAGCCGGCGCGCGACTTGGGCAGCAGGTGCGGCGCCTGCGTCATCGACTCCATGCCGCCGGCGACGACGATGTCGAACTCGCCGGCCCGGATGAGCTGGTCGGCGAGCGCGATCGCGTCCAGCCCGGAGAGGCAGACCTTGTTGATCGTGATGGACGGGACGCTCATCGGGATGCCGGCCTTGACCGCCGCCTGCCGGGACGGGATCTGCCCGGCGCCGGCCTGCAGGACCTGCCCGAGGATCACGTACTCCACCTGGTCGCCGGCCACGCCGGCCCGCTCCAGCGCCGCCTTGATCGCGTGGGCGCCGAGGTCGGCGGCGGAGAAGTCCTTCAGCGCGCCCTGCAGGCGCCCCACGGGGGTGCGCGCTCCGGCGACGATCACGGACGTGGCGGTCATGTGGGGGCCTCCAGGAGGGTGCTGCGGCGACGTTTGCCACCATACCCAGGGAAGCGTCGCTCGCTTCCGTTCGCCCCCGTTCGGCCGTCCGTAGGGAGAAACGTCCATGCTGACCCGTATCGACCACATCGGTATCGCCTGTCACGACCTGGAGGCCACCGTCGAGTTCTACAAGGCGACCTACGGCTTCACCGACGCGCACTTCGAGGTGAACGAGGAGCAGGGCGTGCGGGAGTGCATGCTCAAGATCAACGAGACCGGCGACGGCGCGGCCAGCTACCTGCAGCTCATCGAGCCGATCAGGGACGACTCGGCGGTGGCCAAGTGGCTCGCGAAGAACGGTGAGGGCGTCCACCACATCGCG
The DNA here is from genome assembly GCF_014706005.1 of Actinomadura sp. RB99. Lineage (NCBI taxonomy): Bacteria > Bacillati > Actinomycetota > Actinomycetes > Streptosporangiales > Thermomonosporaceae > Actinomadura > Actinomadura sp. RB99. The sequence goes on from NZ_JABMCA010000038.1 coordinate 5,365, forward strand.
TTCGGCACCGACCAGGCCGTCGCGGACGAGGCGGCGGACATCGCGGGGAAGGGCGTCCGGGTGCTGTACGACGCGCCGAGGAACGGTTCCATGGGTTCCTTGATCAACTTTTTGCACCCGAAGGACTGCCACGGCGTGCTGACCGAGCTGGTCCAGAAGGCGTAGCCGGCGGGCGCGGGGGGCGCGAGGCCCGGCGGGACGGGGCGCGGCGCGCGCGTTGGCGCGGTCTCGCGCGCGCGCCGCGCGAGCGCGATCGGATCGTGACGTGTTCGATATCACCCGGCGGGCCCGCGGGGTGCAAGACCGCCGCTCTGTGAGCATTCGGACACATCTGGTGCATTTGCGACCCCCGTACCTGGGCACCTGGGGCACGGGACACGGTAACCGCAAACTGGGACAAACCACGCAGCGCGTCAAGATGAGCCCCCAACACGGCAGTGTCCGGAGTACGCTTCATCCACCGGAAGAGGTCTGGGGCACCGCGCCCGTTGACGGCGGCCGTCCATGCCAGGCGATCAACCGGTCCCCGGAACCACCCGTAGCCCCGTCACATCAGGATTGAGCCCTATGCAGTCCGACATCGACGCCCAGCTCAGCAACTTCTTCGAGGACACGCCCCCGCGCGATTTCGACGTGGTGCTCCGTGGCTACGACCGGCACCAGGTCGACGAGCACATCAAACAGCTCGAGAACGAGGGCCGGCAGGCACGCGAGCAGTCCCAGGCCCTCCAGCGGGAGCTGTCGGACGCCCATCGCCAGCTGCAGGAGCAGGAACGTCCCACCTACTCCGGCCTCGGCGCCCGCATCGAGCAGCTGCTGCGGCTCGCCGAGGAGCAGGCGACCGAGCTCGTCCAGGCCGCCCGGTCCGAGGCCAACGAGATCAAGGCCGCCGCGAAGGTCGACGCCGCCGAGCAGCGCGCCACCGCCGAGAACGACGCCGCCGAGCTGCGCGCCACCGCCCAGCGCGAGGGCGACGACATGCGGCAGGCCGCCGAGCGCGAGGCCGAGGAGGTGCGCACCTCCGCCCGCCGCGAGGCCGACGAGCTGACCTCCACGACCGAGCGCGAGGTCGCCAAGCTGCGCGCCACCGCCGACCACGAGGTCGCCGAGAAGCGCGCCGGCGCCGAGCGCGAGATCGCCAAGCTGCGCACCACGACCGAGCGCGAGGTCGCCCAGCTGCGCGCGTCCACCAAGCGCGAGCGCGACGAGATCCTCACGACCGCCAAGCGGCAGGCCGACGAGATGCGCGCGCAGGCCCAGCGCATCCTGGAGGAGAGCGAGGCGCAGCGGGCGCAGGCCGAGGCCGAGTTCGAGATCCAGCTGGCCGCCCGCCGCGAGGAGGCCGACCGGCAGGACGCCGAGCGGCACGCCGCCGCGCAGGCCGCCACCCAGAAGCTGGTCGCCGAGGCCGAGCAGCGCGCCGCGTCCGCCGAGCAGCGCGCCGCCAAGGCCACCCAGCAGGCCGAGCAGACCCGGCGCGAGGCCGACTCGCACGCCAAGCAGCTCATGGCCAACGCGCGCAAGAACTCCGACAACGTCATCGCCGAGGCCAAGTCGCAGGCCGAGCAGCTGCTCGCCGAGACCAAGGCCGAGGCCGACCGCGTCCGCACCGCCGCGCAGCGCCAGGTCGACGAGCTGACCCGGCAGCGCGACAGCATCACGAGCCACCTCAACCAGCTGCGCCAGCTCATCGGCGGCGTCGCCCCGGCGATGGGCGGCGGCGGCGAGCCCGAGCTGGCCGCGCCGCCGGAGAAGGCCGCCATCCCGGCCGCCGAGCCGAAGCCGGCCCCGGCGCAGCAGGCGCAGCCGAAGCCGCAGCAGGCCGCCCAGCCCGCCGGCAAGGCCGCGCCCGCCAAGCAGGCCCCGCAGGGCAAGAAGTCCGACGAGGACGACGAGGACTGGTGGCAGGAGTGACCCTCCGGGCCGGCTGACGGCCCGGAGGAGCGACGGAGAGCCTGGAGGCGGAAACGTCTCCGGGCTTTCCGTCGTCTACACCCGTAACGCGTGGTCGGCGGCCCTCCGTCCGGACCCGTGAACGACGACGGCAGGACGGCGAAGGAGAGCGGCGTGCCCGACGACACCCCCAGCGAAGACAAGCCGGAGGCGGCGCCCGGGAAGGCGGCCGCCGGTACCGCCGGCAAGGTCCCCGCGCCCGCACCCCCGGCCGACACCGCGGACGACGCGAACGGCACGGACCGCGGCACGGAACGCGCGAGCGGCGACGGCGACGGCGACGAGGGCAGCGGCGGTGCGGGCGGCGGCGGTGCGGGCGGCGGCGAGACCGCCGGGGCGCCCAGCGGTGCCCTCGACACGGAGGCCGCCGACCAGGAGCCCGCCTACGAGCTCGACCCGGCCACCGGCGGCCCGCGGACGCGCCCGGCTCCGGCGGACGAGCCGGCGGAACAGCAGGCGCCCGAGCCCGGCGCGCCGGACCCCGCCCACGACGTGGAGCAGCGCCGCCGCGAGGCCGGCGTGAACCCGCTGTTCCCGTTCGGCCGCCCCGGCCAGCCGCTCGGCCGCGCCCACCCGTTCGTGTTCGGGTTCACCGCCGCGCTCGGCGTGATCACCGCGTGGATGCTGGTGAAGGCCGCGACGAACGCCAAGTCGGTGCTCGTGATGATCGTCGTGGCGATGTTCCTCGCGGTCGGCCTGAACCCGGCGGTGGAGCGGCTGCGCCGGTTCGGGCTGCCGCGCGGCGCCGCGGTCGGGGCGGTGTTCCTGATCGTGATCCTGTTCTTCGCCGGGTTCGTCGCGTCGCTCGTCCAGCCCGTCACCGAGCAGGTCACCGAGCTGCGGCACAGCATCCCCGACTTCGTCGACCAGCTGCAGAACAACAAGACGCTGGCCGACTGGGACAAGCGCTACGGGCTGCTCAAGCGCGCGGAGAAGGCCGTCAACAGCCCGGGCTTCCAGAACGGGCTCACCGACACCGCGACCGGCATCGGCAAGGTCGCGATCAACGGCGTCTTCCAGACGATCACGATCCTGATCCTGACGCTCTACTTCATGAGCTCGCTGCCGCAGATCAAGACGTTCTTCTACCAGCTCGCGCCGCGCACCCGCCGGGCCCGCGTCGCGCTGCTGGGCGACGAGATCCTCGACCGGATCGGCGGGTACGTCGCCGGCCAGTTCACGATCGCGTTCATCGCGGGGCTGTGCTCGTACATCTTCCTGTCGATCCTCGGGGTGAAGTACGCGCTGGCGCTCGCGCTGATCGTCGCGGTGACCGACCTCGTCCCGCTCATCGGCGCGACGATCGGCGCGGTGATCGTCTGCCTGGTCGCGTTCCTGACCGGGACGACCACCGACCTCATCGTCTGCGTGGCGTTCTACGTGATCTACCAGCAGGTCGAGAACTACCTGGTGTACCCGAGGGTGATGAAGCGGACGGTCGACGTCCAGCCCGCGGTGACGATCGTCGCGGCGCTGGTCGGCGCGGCGCTGCTCGGCGTCGTCGGCGCGCTGCTGGCGATCCCGACCGCGGCGGCGATCTCGCTGCTGATCCGCGAGGTGGTCCTGCCGAGGCAGGAGACGCTCTGAGCCGTTCCGGCGGCCCCGCCCGCGTCAGCGGGTGGTGCGGGCCAGCGCCGCGGCGAACTCGGCGACGGCCTGGTTGAACAGGTCGGGCTGCTCGACCGCGCACAGGTGCCCGGCGCGCGGGATGACGAGCAGCTCGGCGTTCGGCAGGGCGTCGGCCATGGCGCGCGCCTCGTCCTCGGTGGCGAGCGTGTCCTCGTCGCCGACCATCACCAGCGCGGGCACCTTGAGGCCGCGCAGCGTCTCGAACGACTCGGGACGTCCGGCCATGGCGCGCAGCGCCCACGCGGCGGCGGGCGGGGGCGTCGCCTGGACGAGCCCGCGGACGCGCCCGTAGACGAGGGCGCGCAGCCGGTAGGTGGTCGGCCCGACGAGACCGGGCAGCACCTCGTCCAGCAGGACCTGGACGGTGCCGTCGCCGTCGATCGCCTCGGCCTGCCGCAGCCGGTTCTCGCGGACGGCGGCGGTGTCGGCGGCGGCGCGCGTCGAGGCGAGGACGACGCCGAGCACGAGGTCGGGGTGGCGGCGGCACAGCGCCATCGCGACGTACCCGCCCATGGACAGCCCGCCGACGACGGCGCGCTGGAGGCCGAGCCGGCGGAACAGGTGCGCGACGTCGTCGGCCATCAGGTCGACGGACGGGTCGTCGGCGCCGAGCCGCGAGCCGCCGAACCCGCGCAGGTCCGGGGTGACGACGCGGAACCGGTTCGCGAGGCCCTGCCGCTGCTCGAGCCACATCGCCGAGGAGAGCGGGAAGGCGTGCAGCAGGACGAGCGGTGTCCCCGTCCCGACGTCCCTGGCGTACAGCTGCACGGTCATCCGGTTCCCTCACGTCCGCGAAACGCCGCCGCGTTCACGCGGCGGTCGGACAATCGTTACCCGCTATCGGGGGTGGTGGGACGGGAGTGGCCGCGATCGGCCGTGCGCGTTTATCTGTCCGGTTCGTCCCATTCTGTGGGAAGTGGGTACGCGTCCGGTGCGACGTGCCGGACGATCTCGTTCAGCACGGTCCGGACGTACGGCTCCCCCACCCACAGGTGCTTGGCGTTGTCCACGCCGATCACCTCCGCCTGCGGCGCGCGGGCGAACCGTTCCCGTGCCTCCGCCGGGCGCAGGTAGTCGTCGAACTCCGGGACGAGCGCGACGAGCGGCCGCCCGTCGGCGCCCCACGCGTCCAGGTCGGCGTCCCCGGCCCGCTTCAGCGGCGGCGACAGCAGGATCGCGCCCTCGACCAGCGGGTCCAGCCCCCAGCGCAGCGCCAGCTCGGTGCCGAACGACCAGCCGAGCAGCCACGGCCGCGGCAGGTCGTGGTACTCGGTGTACTCCAGCGCCGCCGCGACGTCGAACCGCTCGGTCTCGCCCTCGCCGAACTCGCCCTCGCTGGTGCCGCGCGCCGACGTCGTCCCGCGCGTGTTGAACCGCAGGACGGCGAGGCCGGCGAGCGCGGGCAGCCGGTAGGACGCCTTGCGGAGCACGTGGCTGTCCATCATGCCCTCGGCGGTCGGCAGCGGGTGCAGGCAGACCAGGGTCGCGACCGGCGGCCGGTCCGGCGGCAGCGCCAGCTCCCCGACGAGCCGCAGCCCGTCGGAGGTGTGCAGGGTGATCTCCTCGCGCCGCGCCGGAAGCACCGTCGCCGCCCTGATCTCCGCCATCGACTCCCTCACTCGCTGGTGCCGTGCCCACGTAACGCCGTGCTCGTTGATGCCGTGCATCGTTGATGCCGTGCCCGGTGACGCCGCGCCTAGTAGCGCGGCGCGTTCCTGCTCCGCTGGACGCGCGGCGCCCGGCGTGCCCGCGCCTCCCAGCACGGGCGGTGCCAGTGCCGCCGGTCGTCGGCGCCGCCCCGCTCGCCCGACGGCCACGCGACGACGTGCGGGACGCCCGGCGGGATCTCCTGGTCGCAGCCCGGGCACCGGTACGCCTTCACCGCTGCCGCCCCCGCGATCGACCGGACGATCCACTCGCCGTCCGGTCCCTCCTCCGTCCGCTGCGCCCAGCCGCCGCCCTGCGGCGGCTTCCCGGACACGGCACGGCGGTTCTTGCGGGGGCTCATGCCCCCAGGATATGAGCCCGCGCGGGCCGCCGGTCGCCGGCCGGGGGCGCCCGGCGGCCGCGCTCCGGGCCCGGCGGGTCAGCGGATCGGCACGCCCGCGGTGACGTGCTCAGTGAGGAGCGGGACGGGCGCGAGCGCCGGCTCGCGCGTCTCGGCGTGCAGGGCGCGCAGCACGGCGACGGCGCGGTCGATCCCGAGGCGGTCGAGGTCGGCGATCGGGCCGGTCGGGTAGCCGCAGCCGAACGTCATCGCGGCGTCGATCGCGTCCGCGTCGGCGTAGCCCGCGCCGAGCATCGCGGCGGCGTCGTTGAGGTACGGGAAGCGCAGCGCGTCCACGATGAAGCCGGCGCGGGCGCGGCAGCGGACGACGGTGAGGCCGAGCCGCCCGGCCAGCTCCGCGGCGCGGTCGGCGACGCCGGGGCCGGTCGCGACGGTCTCCGCGATCTCGGCGAGCGCGCCCGTCCCCTCCGCGGCGAGCAGAGCGGGAAGGTGCAGGCCGACGACGTCGGCGGGACGTCCGGACGCCATCGCCGCCTCGGCCACCGGGACCGTCGCGGACGTGACGGCGAGGACCGCACCGGGCTTGGCGGCCTGCGCCGCGGCCGCGAGCAGTTCGCGGCCCGCGCCGGCGTCGCCGGCCGCCTCGACGATCAGATCGCAGTCCGCGAGGTCGGCGGTGGCTCCGCGGACCTGCGCGCCCGCGCGGTCGCAGAGCGCGGCGAACGCGTCGGCGAGGGCACCGGTGCCGAGGACGCCGACGACGGGCGCGGGACCCTCCGCCGGCGCGGGCGCCTCGGCCTTCGGCGCGCCGTGGTCGTAGAAGCCGCGGCCCGTCTTGCGGCCGAGCAGCCCGGCGGTGACCAGCTCGCGCAGCAGCGGCGACGGCGCGTGCCGCCGGTCGCGGGTCTCGGCGTGGATCGCCTCCAGCACCTCCAGGCAGGTGTCGAGGCCGATCAGGTCCATCAGGGTGAACGGGCCCATCGGCAGGCCCGCCCCGGCCGTCATCGCGGTGTCGATGTCGTCGCGCGTCGCGTGCCCGGACTCCAGCATCCCGGCGGCCTGGTTGAGGTAGCCGAACAGCAGCCGGTTCGCGACGAACCCGGCGCGGTCGCCGATGGTGACCGGGGTCTTGCCGAGCTCCTTCACCAGCGCGGCGACGCGGTCCACGGCCTCCGGCTCGGTGAGCACCGTGCGGATGACCTCGACCAGCTTCATGACCGGCGCCGGGTTGAAGAAGTGCACCCCGACGATCTTGGTGGGCCGCTCCGTGGTGACGGCGATGTCGGTGACCGACAGCGAGGAGGTGTTGGTGGCCAGCACCGCGTCGGCGCGGCACACCCCGTCCAGCGTCGCGAACACCTTGCGCTTCAGGTCGAGGCGCTCCGGCACCGCCTCGATGACCAGGTCGCAGTCGCCGAGGTCGGCGAAGTCCGTGGACAGCGTCACCCGGCCGAGGATCTCGCGCTGCGCGTCCTCGGTGAGCCTGCCGCGCTTCACCGCGCGCCCCGTCGACTTCTCCAGGTGGCCGCGGCCGCGCTCCAGCGCGTCCTGGTTCACCTCGATGCCGACGACCGCCAGGCCGCCGCGCGCCAGCACCTCGGCGATGCCCGCGCCCATGGTGCCCAGTCCGACGACCCCGACCCTGCTGAACGAACCACCAGTCATGCACGGCAGTCTCCCAGAGCGCTCGGCCCGCCCGGATGCCGGGTACGACCGGGACGTGCGCTTCGGAATCTTCCTGCTCGCCGCCCGCTACCCCGGTCAGGACGACGCCGCCGCCCTGGCCCGCACGGTCGAGGCCGCCGTCGCGGCGGAACGCGCTGGATTCGACGACGTGTGGCTGGCCGAGCACCATTTCATGTCCTACGGCGTCATCCCGTCGGCGACGCTGATGGCGGGCCACGTTCTGGCCATGACCCGCCGCGTCCACGTCGGCACCGCGGTCAGCGTCCTGTCCGACCAGCATCCCGTGGCGCTCGCGGAACAGGCGGCGATGCTGTCGCTGCTCTCCCGCGGGCGTTTCCGGCTGGGCGTCGGACGCGGCGGCCCGTGGCGCGATCTGGAGGTCTTCGGAACGGGGCTCCGCCGCTACGAGGAAGGGTTCGCCGAATCGCTCGACCTGCTGCTCGCCTGGCTGCGCTCGGAACGGCTCGGGTGGCGGGGCGAGCATTTCTCGTTCCGCGAAGTCCCGGTCGTGCCGAGAACGGACGTCCCGCCGCCGGTCTCCGTCGCGTGCACCTCTCCCGGCACCGAGGCGATCGCCGCGGAACGCGGCCTGCCGATGCTCCTCGGAATGCACGTCGGCGACGAGGAGAAGGCCGCCGCCGTCGCCCGCCATGGCGTCCCGGACGCGCCGCACATCTCCGTCCACCTCGCGCAGGTCGCCGGCACGCGGGACGAGGCCGTCCGGACGCTCCTCGACGAGATGCCGCGCTGGCTCGGCCCCGGCCTGGACGGATACGTGCCCGTCGACGACCGGCCCCGCCCGTCCCGCGACCCCGTCGCCTACACCCGGCGCCTGTGCGACCTGCACCCCGTGGGCTCCCCCGACGACTGCGCCGCCGCCTTGGCCGCGACCGCCGGGCGGACCGGGATCCGGCACCTCGTCCTGCTGGTCGAGGCCGCCGGATCGCACCGCGCGACGCTCGAGAACATCGCCCGGCTCGGCGCGCAGGTCCTCCCGAGAACGCGCGCGGCGCTCTCCTGACCGGCCGCGCTCCTTATACGCGGACGCGCCGCCCTTCGCGAGGGGCCGCGCGTCCACGGCACCTCAGAGCCGATCCGGCGGCGGATTCAGCGCTCGATTCAGCCGCGCCCGATTCGGCCCGGGCTCGATTCGGCAGGAGCCGAATCAGCAGTCGCGCAGTTCCGGAGACTGGTTCAGGATCTGCTCGCGCGGCGTCACGAACGTGCGGTACGCCGCCGAATCACCGGACGGGAAGACCGCGACCCGATGGCAGTTCTGGAACGCCAGCTTCACTCCGAAGTAGCGTTCCAGCGTTCCGCGCATCGCGTCGCTCGCCAGCACGCGCAGCAGCTGGCCGCGCGCCCGCTCGTCCGGCGGCGGCGTCAGGTTGTCGGCGAACTCGCCGCCGTCCACCTGCAGCCGCGCCACCAGACCGCTGATCATCTCCCAGGCGTAGGGGAGGGACGTCCTGATGCATTCGACGAACTCCTTGTCGCCGATCTCGCCCTGCCGAGCCGTCTCGAGGAGTTCCGGGGACACGTCGAGGGACATCGCGGGGGTCCTTTCGCAGACGGATGACACCCACCACCCGCGACGCTAATCACGGCATCCCGACAATTCCAGGCTTGACAGCGATCCTTACATGAGCCATATGGGACCCTCGGCCGCCGGCGGGCGGATCCCCGCTTCCCGCCCGGTCGGCGGCCGTCTTCGGTGCCGGTCGTCGGTTCATGGTCGCCGGCCGTCAGCCGGCCGGCGCCGCTCCGCGCCGCCCGGACATGCGCCGCGCCGGGCGCGCGCTCCGCTGCGCCCGCTCCTCCCAGAACTCGCGCGCCCGCCGCGCCAGCGCCGCGTTCCGCGCCGCCCGCGCCTCCGCGCGCCGCTCGCCGGCCCGCTCCCGCATGATCGACCGCATGATGTCGTGGTGGTACACGGCCCCCTCCTTCGTCGCGGGCCGCGGCAACGACCCGACATCCAAGAGGTTCGCCCTAAGGCCCCCGCCCGGGCATCGGGACGACGCCCTATATCCGGCCTTACCGGGGTCTTAGACGCTCTTATCCAGGTCAGCGGGGATGTCGGACACGGCTGGCAGAATCCCGCGCCATGGACGAACTCCTGGCAGGGCTCGACGACGTCGACTGGGCTGGCCTCCGCCACGCCTACGGCTCCGCGGACGACATTCCGGCCTTGCTCCGGACGCTCCGCACGCCGGACCGGGAGGAGCGCCAGAACGCGCTGCACACCCTCTACGCGAGCATCTACCACCAGGGCAGCCGCTATCCGGCGTCCGGGCCCGCGGTGCCGTTCCTGCTGGCCCTCGCCGCCGACCCCGCCACCCCCGACCGCGACGACCCGCTGTACCTGGCGACCGGGATGGCGATCGGCTCCGACGAGTCGCATCTCCCCGCGGGCGTCGACATCGCCGGATGGCGGAGCGAGGTCGCCCGGCTGCGCGCCTCCGACGCCGCCGAGGAGGAACGCCGCCTGGACGCCTGGGTCGCCGAGGCCGCCGACCCCCGGGAACGCCGGTCCAGGGAACTCCGGTGCAAGCACTTCGACTTCGCCGACGCCCTGATGAACGCCGAGGCCGAACTCGCCGCCTACGACGCCGTCCAGGCCGGGCTTCCCCTCGTCCGCGACCTGCTCGCCGACGACGACGCCTTCGTCCGCGCCGCCGCCGCGTACACGCTCGGCTGGTTCCCGGAGGAGGCCGCCGGGTCGCTTCCCGCGCTGCGGGCACTGCTCGAAACCGAGCAGGACCCGGCCGTCACCGCCAACGCCCTCGTCTCCACCGGCCTCCTCGACGGCCGCGACCTCATCCCCCGGCTCCGCGAGCACCTGTCAGGCACCGAGCCGCTCCCCCGCTGGGCCGCCGCCATCGCGCTCCTCCGCCTGGACGTCACCGGCCCGCCCGTCATCGCCGAACTCGCCGCCGCCTGCGTCGACCCGCCCGGCATGCCCGGCGGGCCCGTCGCGTTCATGAACGGCGACCTGCGCCTCTACTCGGCCGCCGCCATCGCCGGAATGGCCGACCCGCCGGACGAGGCCGCCGGCGCCGTCCTCGACGGGCTGTCCCGCACGTCCGACGACGCGTCCTTCCCCATGGCCGCCGTCGCGCTCCGGCTGGCCTTCCGCACCCCGTCCGCTCCCCTGCCGCCTTACGCCGACCTCACGGACGTCCAGAGGCGGACCATCCGGGTCATCGTCGAACTCCCGGACACCAGCTGGCGGTGGGGCAACCTCATGGAGATCCTTCAGGAGTGGGGCCTGCCCACCGACCGCGACGAGTGCCGCAGGTACGCGGGTCTCGCATGACGGCCACGCGGGGTCCACGGCGGAACTAAGGTTGGGCAACGTGCGTCTCGTTATCGCCCGCTGCAGCGTCGACTACGCCGGCAAGCTCACCGCCCACCTGCCCATGGCCCCCCGGCTCGTCCTGATCAAGTCGGACGGGAGCGTGAGCATCCATGCCGACGACCGCGCCTACAAGCCGCTGAACTGGATGAACCCGCCGTGCTCCCTGCGCGAGGAGCCGTACGAGGAGAACGGCGCGATCGCCCGCTGGACGGTCACGCACGGCAAGTCGGGCGAGCGGCTGATCCTCACCATCGAGGAGATCCTCCACGACACCAGCCACGAGCTGGGGCTGGACCCGGGCCTGCAGAAGGACGGTGTGGAGGCGCACCTGCAGGAGCTGCTCGCCGAGCACATCACCACGCTCGGCGAGGGCTGGTCGCTGATCCGCCGCGAGTACCCGACCGCGATCGGCCCCGTCGACATCCTGTGCCGCGACTCCGACAGCGCCACCGTCGCCGTCGAGATCAAGCGGCGCGGCGAGATCGACGGCGTCGAGCAGCTCACGCGGTACCTGGAGCTGCTGAACCGCGACCCGCACCTGGCGCCGGTCCGCGGGATCTTCGCCGCGCAGGAGATCAAGCCCCAGGCCCGCGTCCTCGCCACCGACCGCGGCATCAACTGCGTCACGCTCGACTACGACGCCCTCCGCGGCATCGAACACGAGGGCACCCTGTTCTGACCGCGCGCCGTCGCCCCGCTACCGCGCGGCGACGGCCTCGATCTCCACGAGCATCGCCGGGTCGGACAGGGCGTCGACACCGGCGAGAAGGCTGGTGGGACGACAGCCCCCGGCGGCGAGCTCGGCGGTGACGGCGTCGTAGTTGGCGGTCAGCGCCGGCAGGTCCACGGTGAACAACCGGATCTGCACGACATCGGCGAGGACGAACCCGGCCTTGTCGAGCGTCTCGCGCAACCGCCGGAACGTCAGCGCGACCTGAGCGCGGATGTCACCGGCGTGGGCGATGCCGCCGTCCTCGCCGCGCGCCTCATGCCCGGCGACGAACAGCCACCGCTCGGGCCGCTCGATCAGGACGGCCCGCTGATACCCGACCCGGTCGCCGAACATCCGCGGATCCATGTCGATGCGGTGCATCTTCTCTCTGCTCCCTGGTGGCCGTGTCGGTGATCTTTGTTTCGCGGTCTCTACCCGCCGCCACGGCTGTGAACGCGTTTTTGGGCAATTGGGCTGCACGAGTGGTCGGTAGCCGCGTTTTGTCATCTCTAAGGCTGGGTGGGGTCGGCGCTATATGGATGGTTAGGCGATGTGGCGGAGATCCTGTGGATTCGCGCGAGGCGGGATCCGGGGCGGGATCCGGGGCGGGATCCGGGGCGGGATTGGGGTGGGATGTGGGGTGGGGTCGGGACCGGATTCGGGGTGGAATCGGGGCCGGGATCGGGACTGGCGACGGCGGCAGACTGATTGGGATACGCACTGTCATGCGGCACTGATTAGAGCGAGTTCAAGTTACCTACTTCGGGTGGAGTCCAATAGGGGCCAGGAGGGCGGGTATGGAGTCATCGCAGAATGGGTGTTCGGGTGGTGGGGTGGCGCTTGCGTACGGGGCCGCCCCTCCAAAGTCAAGGGCGCCTTCGGCGTCGCTTCGCGATGGACTTCGTCCACCCTTGACTTTGGAGCCTCTGCGGCCCCTAGGCAGGTGATGGGGGCAGGCTCCGCCTGCCCCGCCCCCGGGTCGCGCCACCCCACCACCCCCTTCAGTCAGGTACCAAAGGGGCGAGACCCCCTCCCGTGAGGCCCGAAGAACGGCAGCCTTCTCACCCGAAAAATACCGGAAAGAATGTGACCCGAACGGGCTTGAACGGCCTCGAATGTCGGTCACACAGGGTACTATTTACGTATGCAATCAGTGACGGTCGAGCTTGAGGCCGCGTCCACCATGGAACTGGTGAACGCGCTCTCAACGATCGCCACTGAACTCGCATCGCGAGAAGCCCCGGAATCTCCTGCGGCCTGCCTGGAACTCACCGAAACCCTGGTGGCCGCGTCCGATCTGCAGGAAAGCGCGCTCGCCGGATTCATCGGCCGAGTCGACGCCGCCAGAGAACCAGGCCGGTGGGGATATCCCTCCCCCCAGGCGTGGCTGCGGTCGCGGCTGGGCATGCGCGATAACCGGGTGAAAGAGCGTCTGGTGCTGGCGCGGCAGCGTCGCCGTCTCCCGCAGGTGGCCGAACGCCTCGCCGCCGGGGAACTGTCCTACGGATACGCCGTCACCGTCGCCGACTCGGTCTCACGCCTGAACGACCACGACTGCGCCGAGGCCGAGACAATCCTCCTCGGCTTGGTCGAGCAGGGCTTCTCGGCCGGGAAGGTCGCCGCGTTCGGGCGCCGCATCCGCGACCTCATCGCCGAACGCGACGACACCGAAGACGCCCCCGACGAGGACACCAAGCGGGGCTATGACAAGTCGTGGCTAACGACCACGCGTTCCTTGGACGGCGGCCGGTACGTCAAGGGGTGGCTGAACCCCGAAGACGCCGCGATCTGGGACGGCACCCTGGCTCCGCTGGCCAAGCCGGCCGGACCAGACGACCGCCGCGACCTCGCCGAACGGACAGCGGCGGCACTGTCGAGCGTCCTCTCAGGCGGGCACAAGGCGTCCAAGGTCACCGTCGTCTGCGACCTGGAGACGCTGACCGGCGGCAACGCCCCGGCCCGTCTCACCGATGGCACCCCGATCCCCGCCGCACAAGCCCGCCGCATCGCACTGGCCGCCGGAGTCTCACCCCTCCTGCTCGGACGCGGCAGCACCCCGCTCTACCTCGGCTACCGGGAACGCTTCGCCAGTGCGGCCCAACGGCAGGTGCTGGAGACGCTGTACTCCTCTTGTGCGGTACGAGGCTGCGAAGTGCCAGGGACTCTGTGCGAGGTCGACCACGTCCGCGGCTGGGCACTGGGACGATCGCCCACCGACATCGACCAACTCGCACTCACCTGCGGATGGCACAACCGCTTCAAACACACCAACCCCGACCAGATCCAGATCACCAAGGATCAGGACGGGCGGTACGTCTACCGGCTGCTGCCACCGGCCGACTTCAGAGGATCCGCGACCGGGGCCGGACCACCAGGCAGCATCGGCCCACCTGACAGCCCCGCGCTTGACTGGGCCGCATAACCGCACCACCCCAGTAACACCGGGCTCGGTCATGCCCTGCGTCGGTCCGCCCGCATCCACACCGATGACGGGCGGCCCCGGCGTGCCCACACGCCAGGCGACCGCCTCACACCAGTTGCGGGTGCCCACCAGACAGCCCTTTGCGGAGGCCACCCCCAGTTCACCCCGGCCACTACGCCGCCCAGCAGCACCGACCAACACCGCCCCGGACCGAACCGCAAGGCCGCCCCGCCCTTGCATAACACCCATCCCCAACCCAGGCCCTGCGCCGGTCCACCCGCAGCCACCCCACGACGGGCGAGCCAGCCCCCACCACAGGGCCATGCCGACACGCCAACGCGATACACCAACGCAATAGCCAAGGCCGCCTGCCGAATGCAGCACGCCAACACCCCACGGCCCGCAATGCCAGCGACCCGCCAACACACCACATCGGGGCGGCTCGGATTCAGACCAGGTGGTGCGGTGTTGCCCTTGGGTTCTCTTCGGACCTCACGGAAGGGGGAGTCTTGCCCCTTTGGTACCTGACTGAAGGGGGTGGTGGGGTGGCGCGACCCGGGGGCGGGGCAGGCGGAGCCTGCCCCCATCACCTGCTCAGGGGCCGCAGAGGCTCCAAAGTCAAGGGTGGACGAAGTCCATCGCGAAGCGACGCCGAAGGCGCCCTTGACTTTGGAGGGGCGGCCCCGTACGCAAGCGCCACCCCACCACCCGAACACCCCATCTCCCCATTCGAGAGCCCGTCTCGCGCCACCGCCCGAACGCCCCTTGAGAACGGCCTGAGCGCCCATGGGCCAACGACGAGCACGCCCACTGTTCTGGTTACATAACCCGAGGTCGGAAGACACAGACCTTCATAGAGCCCCCGGCCCCAGCCCCAGCCCCAGCCCCAGCCCCAGCCCCAGCCCCAGCCCCAGCCCCAGCCCCGAGGATGATCGGTGAAGCTGCGTTGCTCGGTTCGCGCGATCATTCTTGATGAAGAGGACCGCGTCCTGCACTGCCGTTTCGCCTTTCCCGAAGAGACAGGGGAGATGGTCGCCTGGGCTGCTCCCGGTGGAGGTGTCGAGGACGGCGAGACGCCGCTTGCCGCGCTGCGTCGCGAACTGCGTGAAGAGGTGGGCTTGGCGGTCGGCGCCGATCCTCCGCATGTGTGGCATCAGGAGGTCATCGGTCCCGGCTACGCCACCGGTCATGACGGCGTGATCAATGACTACTTCGTCGTCCGCACCGCGTCGTTCCAGCCTCGGGGCTCCATGTCGGACGACGAACTGGCCGGCGAGCACATCGTCGGTTTCTACTGGTGGCGGCTTGAGGACATCGCCCGTCACCGCGGTCCCGAGGTGTTCGCTCCGCGCGACCTCGCCGCACTGCTGGGCGCGCTCATCACCGGCGGGCTCCCGGACGCACCGGTGCAACTCGGCCTCTAAAAACCGGCGCAGGCTCAGCCTCTAAGACCGGTACAGCTCGGCCTCTCAGACCGGTGCAGCTCGGCCTCTCAGACTGGCTCAGCTCAGCCTCCAAAACAGGTGCAGCTCGATCTCCGAAACAGGCACATCCACTCCGGACGACGGCCGACCGCCCCCTCTCCCCCTAGGAGCTTCGGCAGGTCACCGGTCAGCGGGGCTCGCACGCTGTCGGTGGTGGCGGGCATCATGGCGGGCATGACCTTCCAAGCGAGCGGCGCTTTCGACATCGACGCGTGGGAAGCCGAGAAGCCCTATGACGAGCAGGGCGGCAACAAGCTGACGCGGGTCCACGTCCGCAAGACGTTCCACGGGGACCTGGTCGGCACCAGCACCACCGAGCTGATCACGGTGGAGTCGGCGGCCGGGCCGGTGGCGTACGTGGGGATCGAGCACGTGCAGGGGATCCTGCACGGCCGGGAGGGCACGTTCGTGCTGCAGCACAGCGCGGGCACCGAGGACGGCACGCCCGGCACCCAGTGGCTGCGCTGGCTGATCGTGCCGACGTCCGGGACCGGGGAGCTGGCGGGCATCCGCGGCGTCGGGCAGATCACCGTCACCGACGGCGGGCACACCTGGTCGCTGGAGTACACGCTGGACTGACGCGCGGGACGTAGCGGCGCCGCGCCTGCCGGTAATGTTTCGGCCATGCCCCCGGTCAGTACCGACGCGACGCGCGAGCGGATCATCGACGCCGCCGAGGCGTGCTTCTCCCGGTTCGGCGTGGCGAAGACCACGGTGGAGGACATCGCCGCCGCGGCGAAGCTGTCGCGGGCGACGGTGTACCGGGCGGTCAGCGGCGGGCGGGACGAGCTGATCCTCGCGGTGGTCGTGCGGGACCTGCACCGCTTCCTGGACCGGCTGGCGGTGCGGCTGCGGCGCGAGCGGTCGGTGCCGGAAGCGATCGTCGAGGGGACGATGGACGCCGTCGAGTACGTCCGCAACGAACCGACGATCGCGCATTTCCTGGTGCCGGAGGCGGCGGGGCACATGCAGGCGGCGGTGGCGGGCGCGGCGGAGCACGTCCTGGCGCTGTGCTGCGACTATGTGCGGCCCTATTTCGAGCAGGCGCAGCGGCAGCGGACGCTGCGTCCCGACATCGAGGTCGAGGGAACGGTGGAGTTCCTGTTCCGGATCATCACGTCGCTGATCGTGATGGACCGGGAGCGGGAGCCGGACGACCTGCGCCGCTTCCTGCGCACGTACGTGGTGCCGGGGATCGCGGGGCTCTGATCGGGCGCGGGGGCGTGTCCGCACGTACGAGACGGTAGCTTGCAAGGAATCGACGGCGCGGACCGGAAGGGGTCGGGGCGATGGTTGCGGATTTCACGAGGCGGAGGCGTTCGGCGGTGCAGCCGAGCCCGGTGTTCCTCGTGATCGTGGCGGCGACCGTCATCTGCGGCCTGCTCACCTGGCGGTACGGGGACAACCCGGCCAAGGGGGCGCGGGTCTCGCTGTTCGGTTTCGTGATCGCGGCGTGGGTGCTGTCGCTGTGCGTGCACGAGTTCGGGCACGCCTACATCGCCTACCGGTCCGGCGACCGGAGCGTGGCGGCGAAGGGGTACCTGACGCTGAACCCGCTGAAGTACTCCGACATGCTGCTGAGCTTCCTGATCCCGGTGGTGTTCATCCTGCTCGGCGGGATCGGCCTGCCCGGCGGGGCGGTGTGGATCGAGCGGCACCGCATCCCCGGCCGGCTGCGGCACAGCCTGGTGTCGGCGGCGGGCCCGCTGTCCAACGCCATCTTCGCGATCATGCTCGCGGTGATCTACAAGAACTTCGCGGCGCAGGGCCACGCGGTGTTCTGGCTGGGGCTGGCGTTCCTGGCGTTCCTGCAGGTCACGGCGGCGCTGCTGAACCTGCTGCCGATCCCGGGGCTGGACGGCTTCGGGATCGTCGAGCCGTACCTGCCGCGCCGCCTGGTGGACCAGATCAGCGGGTACGGCGGCTACGCCTTCCTGGTGCTGATCGCGCTGCTGTGGATCGGGCCGATCAACCGGGGCTTCTTCCACCTGATCTACCACATCACGGACGCGCTGGGGATCGGCGCCATCTCGATCGAGATGGGCCACTCGCTGTTCCTGTTCTGGCAGAGCTGAGGCTAGTCCCCCGCGCCCCCGGCGCCGCCCGCATCGTCGGCACCGCGCGTGCCGCCCGCGGCGGTTCCCTCGCCGGCCTCCGCGCGGGGACGGCCCGCGAGGTGCCGGACGATCCGCCGGAGCTGTTCGGCGTAGTGCTCCTGGAACTCGGGTGAGTCGGGGCTGAGGCCGAAGACGCGGTGGACGGCGAGCGGCAGCACGACGGGCGCGGCGACGACGGCCATCATCACGAGCATGACCGCGGCCGGGTCGAGGTCGTCGGCGAGCTCGCCCTCGGCCTGGCGCCGCACCAGCTCCGACAGGTCCTCGCGCTCGATCGGCGGTTCGCCGTCGAAGGTGCCGGTGAGGCCGCGCAGGGCGTTCAGCCGGGTGCCGCGCGGGTCGTCGAGGGCGTGCCGCAGGTAGCGGATCAGCACCTCGTCCAGGCCGATGTCCGGGTCGTTGAACCGGGCCTCGGTCTCGCGCCAGTGGACGGAGATCTCCCGGTACAGCCCCTCCTTGCCGCCGAAGTAGTAGTTGATCAGCTGTTTGTTCACGCCGGCGCGGTCGGCGATGTCCTGCACGCGGGCGCCCGCGTAGCCCTTGGCGGCGAACTCGTCCAGGGCCGCGTCGAGGAGCAGCCGCCGGGACCGCTCGGCGTCCAGCTTGCGCTCGCCCGGGCCGGGCGCGCGCCGCGGCCGCCTCGTCTCCTCCGTCACGCCGTTCATCGTACCGCCCGGCTGACGGCGTCATACATCCGGCTGGTTGACGAGTTCATCCATTTGGTTGAAGATGGGCGGGACACCCCCGAGGGAAAGAGAACGAACGATGATCCTTGTCACCGGAGCCACCGGCAACGTCGGCCGCCACGTGGTCGGCGAGCTGCTCTGCGCGGACGTGAAGGTCCGCGCGCTGACCCGCGAGCCCGCCACCGCGCGGCTGCCCGGCGAGGTGGAGGTCGCCCGCACCAACGAGATGCCGCTGGACGGCGTCACGTCGATGTTCCTCAACCCCGCCGTGTTCTGGAACGGCCTGGGCGACGTGCTGGAGCGCGCCCGCGACCACGGCGTCCGGCGCGTCGTCATGCTGTCGTCGGCGGCCGCGCTCGACGACGACCCGCGCAACGTGATCGGCGCCCACCACCTGGAGTTC
The DNA here is from genome assembly GCF_014706005.1 of Actinomadura sp. RB99. Taxonomy (NCBI): domain Bacteria; kingdom Bacillati; phylum Actinomycetota; class Actinomycetes; order Streptosporangiales; family Thermomonosporaceae; genus Actinomadura; species Actinomadura sp. RB99. The sequence goes on from NZ_JABMCA010000038.1 coordinate 23,823, forward strand.
GAGCGCGCGATCGAGGCGACCGGCCTGGAGTGGACGTTCGTGCGCCCCGGCGAGTTCGCGACCAACGCGCTCGCCTGGGCGGACGCGATCCGCGCCGGCGAGCCGGTGCGCGAGCCGTACGCGCGGGCCCGCAGCACGCCGATCCACGAGCGCGACATCGCCGCCGTCGCCGCGCGGGCCCTGCTGTCGGACGGCCTCGTCGGCGCGAAGCCGGTGCTCAGCGGGCCCGAGGCGCTCACGCATCCGGAGATGGTCGAGATCATCGGCGCCGCCGCCGGCGTCCCGGCCCGGTTCGAGGAGATCTCCCCCGAGCAGGCGCGGGAGGAGATGCTGAGCCGCCCCTACATGCGCGAGGGGATCGTGGACGCGCTGCTGCGGGTGCGCGCCGAGGCGGTGGACCGGGAGCCGGAGATCTCGCCGGAGGTCGAGCGCATCACCGGACGTCCCGCCCGGACGTTCGCCGAATGGGCCGCGGACCACTTCTGACGGCCGCGCACTGAGTCCCGCCCTCCGCCCGAAAGCGGAGGGCAGGACGGATAACGGCCGGGCAGGCCCCCGCCTTGCCCGGCCGTACGCTTGTCAGCCCCCCGCCGGCCCGGATCCCCCGGCACTATCGGACGGCACCGCGGGGTCCGGCACCCCGGCAGGGCGGCGCTCCTTGTACTGCTCGCGCGCCCAGACGAACCAGTCGCGGCGCATGGCCATGAAGCGCTTGCCGTACTCCATGGTCAGCCGGCCGTTGCCGGTGAGGCCGCCCTCCTCCTCCCACGGGACGATCTCCTCGAGCCGGGCGAGGTCGTCGAGCCGGCCGGAGAGGGCGTCGATCATCCGGTCCATGTAGGCGACGGCCTCCTCAGGCGCGATCTGGTCGAGGAAGAAGACCCGCAGCATCACCTCGTCGCGGCGGTTCGGCCTCGGGTCGGTGTCCACCATCCAGTGGTGCAGCTCGTCCCGGCCCGCGCCGGTGATCGCGTACTCCTTGCGGCCGCGCGGCCCCTCGGCGGACACCTCGATCAGGCCGCCGTCGGTGAGCTTGCCGAGCTCGCCGTAGAGCTGGCTCTGGGTCGCCTGCCAGACCGTCCCGAGCGAGATCTCGAACACCTTCAGCAGGTCGTATCCGCTGGCGCCGTCCATCTCGGCGAGCAGCCCCAGCAGCGCGTGTCGCAGGCTCATGGCTCGATTGTGACACGTCGCTGTTGACATGTCGATTGTGACACATCTAGCTTCTGACATGTCGAAGTTGGAATGTCGCTCCCGACGAGAGGCTCGCGCCATGCTGCTCTACTACCTCCGGACCTTCCTCCCCTGGATCCTGCTCGCCGTGGTGAGCGGCTGGAGCGACCAGGCCGGCGCGGCGGCCGGCCTGGCGGCGGCCCTCGTCCTCCTCGCCCAGGACCTGCGCAGGGGCCACCGGCTCGACTCGCTGATCCTCGAACTGTCGACCATCGTCTTCATGGCGCTGCTGACCGCGCTCTCCTTCGCCGCCCCGGACTCGTCCCTTCTGGACTACGGCGCGTCCCTGGCGATCGGCTGGCTCGCGCTCACCGCCTGGGGCACGCTCCTCGCCGGACGGCCGTTCACCGAGGGCGTCGGCCGCCGCGACGTCAGCGCCGAGATCGCCGCGACGGACCTGTTCAAGCGCATCACCACGGTCATCGCGATCGTCTGGGCCGTCAGCTTCACGGTCATGGCGCTCGTCCTGGCCTACGTGCAGCACGCCGCGCCGGACGACACCGCTCTGCTCGTCGCCGTGAAGATCGCCGGATTCACCGTCCCGATCGTCTTCACCGCCCGCTACCCCGAGATCGCGCAGAAGCGGTACTTCGCCCGCCACGGCATCGACCGCGAAGCCGTCCGCTGAGCGCCGCCGCACCGGGAACGCCCAGGTAAAGCCCCCTCGAACGGCTCAGCGGAGGACAGCGCATGGAGACGACGCGGAACGCCGGCTGGCTGGAGGGCGCCCTCGCCCCGGTCCCGGACGAGATCGACGCCACCGGCCTGGAGGTCACCGGAACGCTCCCTCCCGAGCTGACCGGACGGTACTTCCGCAACGGCCCGAACCCGCTGCCGGGCAGGCCGAGCGGTCACTGGTTCACCGGGCCCGGAATGATCCACGGCGTGCGGCTCCGCGACGGGCGCGCCGAGTGGTACCGGAACCGGTGGGTGCGGACCAGGACGTTCCTCGACGAGGACGCCCGGTTCGCCGCGGACGACGGGACGCTCGACTTCACGGCCGTCCCCGCCAACACCCACGTCGTCCCGCACGGCGGCAGGATCCTCGCGCTGGTCGAGATCGGCTTCCCGTACGAGATGACGCCGGACGCCGGGACGGTCGGGCCGTGCGACTTCGGCGGGACGCTCACCACCGCGATGACCGCGCATCCCAAGCAGGATCCGGTGACCGGCGAGCTGCTGTTCTTCGGCTACGGCGTGCTCCCGCCGTACCTGACGTACCACCGGCTGTCGGCGGACGGATCGCGGGTGGTGGAGAGCCACGAGATCGAGGTCCCGGGACCGACGATGATGCACGACTTCGCGATCACCGAGCACCACGTGGTCTGGCTGGACCTCCCCGTCGTGTTCGACCTGGAACTGGCGCTGGGCGGCCGGGGCATGCCGTTCCGCTGGGACGACGCCTACGGCGCCCGGCTCGGTGTCATGCGGCGGGACGCGCCCGGCGACGTGCGCTGGTTCGGCATCGACCCCTGCTATGTCTTCCACGTCGGCAACGCCCACGAGGACGCCGCCGGACGGATCGTGCTGGACGGCGTCCGGTACCGGCCCGAGGACTTCGCCGCGTTCTGGAAGGAGATCGGCGGCTCGGTGAACCCGGCGCGGGATCCGGCGCGGGATGCGGCGCGCTCCGGGAGCGCGCACCTGTACCGCTGGACCCTGGACCCCGCCACGGGACGCGCCGTCGAGGAGCGGCTCGACGACCGGAACGTGGAGTTCCCGACCCACGACGACGCCCGGACCGGGCGCCGTCACCGCTTCCTCTACACGGTCGCCGGGGGCAGCGCCGTCGTGAAGCACGACCTGCGGGACGGCTCCTCGTCCGTGCGGGAGTTCGGGGAGGACGCGTCGGTCGGCGAGGCGGTCTTCGTCCCCGCCGAGGGGGCGCGCGGGGAGGACGAGGGCTGGCTGATGTCGATCGTCTCCGGGCCGTCCAGCGCCGAACTCGTCGTCCTGGACGCGGCCGACCTGTCGCGGACGGCGAGCGTGCGGCTCCCCCGCCGGGTGCCGGCGGGCTTCCACGGCAGCTGGATCCCGGACGCCTGAGCGGGTACGGACCGCCGGGCGGGGACACCCGGCCGCCTAGAGTGATTTACTAGCGAGTACACAAGTGCAAGTAACCACTTACCAGGCTCCTCTCGGGAGGTTCCGCATGTCCGTGGCCACGGAGAGCACCGAGACGTTCGCGTCCCTGAACCCGGCCACCGGCGAGGTCGTCGGCGAGCACCCCGTGCACGACGCCGCCGCCGTCGCGCAGGCGCTCGAGCGGGCCCGCGAGGCGGCCGGCTGGTGGCGCGCCCTCGGCTGGAAGGAGCGCCGCCTCCGGCTGCTGAACGTCAAGGGGGCGCTCACCCGCAACCTCAACCGGATGGCGGAGGTCATCCACCAGGAGACCGGCAAGCCGGTGCAGGACGCCCAGCTGGAGACGATCATGGCGATCTCCCACCTGGACTGGGCGGCCCGCAAGGCGCGCAAGGTCCTCGGCCCGCGCACCGTCTATCCCGGCCTCATGGCCATCAACCAGCGCTGCGAGCTGGAGTACCAGCCGCTCGGCGTGGTCGGTGTGATCGGCCCGTGGAACTACCCGATCTTCACCCCGATGGGCTCGATCGCCTACGCGCTCGCCGCCGGCAACGCGGTCGTCTTCAAGCCGTCGGAGTTCACCCCCGGCGTCGGGCTGCTGCTGGCCGAGCTGGTCGAGGGCGTCGTCCCCGAGCACCCGGTGCTGCAGGTCGTCACCGGCCTCGGCCCGACCGGCGCCGCGCTCGCCTCGTCCCCGGACGTCGACAAGATCGCCTTCACCGGCTCCGGCCGCACCGCGAAGCGGGTGATGGCCGCCTGCGCCGAGAACCTCACCCCGATCGTCGCCGAGTGCGGCGGCAAGGACGCCTGCATCGTCGACTCCGACGCCGACCTGGACGCCGCCGCCGACGCCGCGCTGTGGGGCGCGATGTCCAACGCCGGCCAGACCTGCATCGGCGTCGAGCGGATCTACGTGCTGGACGACGTCTACGACCGCTTCCTCGGCAAGATCACCGAGAAGGCGAAGGAGCTGCGGCCCGGCTTCGACCGCGAGGCCGCCTACGGCCCGATCACCATGCCGGGCCAGCTCGACGTCATCGAGCGCCACATCAAGGACGCCCTCGCCAAGGGCGGCAAGGCCGTCGTCGGCGGCGCCGAGTCGGTCCGCAAGCCCTACGTCGAGCCGGTCGTGCTCACCGACGTGCCGGACGACTCGTCCGCCGTCTGCGAGGAGACGTTCGGCCCGACCATCACCGTCCACCGGGTCAAGGACCTGGACGAGGCGGTCGAGAAGGCCAACCGGACCAGCTACGGCCTCGCCGGGACGATCTTCTCCGGCAGCAGGTCCCGGGCGATGGACGCCGCCCGCCGGATGCGCTCGGGCATGACGTCCATCAACGCGTTCGCCGCGTTCGCGCAGGTCGCGGCGCTGCCGTTCGGCGGCGTCGGCGAGTCCGGCTTCGGCCGCATCCACGGCGCGGACGGGCTGCGCGAGTTCGCCCGCCCGAAGGCCATCACCCGGCAGCGGTTCGCCACCATGAACCTGACGTCGTTCGGCCGCACGGAGAAGGAGATGGCGCGCGTCCTCGGCCTGATCAACATGATCCACGGCCGCCGCTACAAGCGCTGAGGCACGGGCGGCGCCCGCGACGCGGGACCGCAAGCGGCGCCCGCCACACAGCGCCCCGAGCGGCGCCCGCCAGGTGCGGGCGCCGCACCGGCGCGGCGGTTCAGGCGACGGTGAAGCCGCCGTCCACGGGCAGGATCGTGCCGGTCACATAGGTCGCGCCGACGAGGTAGGCGATCGCCTCGGCGACGTCCTCGGCGGTGCCGACCCGCTTGACCGCGAGGCCGCCCGCGGCCTCGGCGAACTGCGCCTCCCGGTGCTCGTCCGGCAGGAACGACCACCACGGGGTGTCCACGACGCCGGGCGAGACCGCGTTCACCCGGACCGGCGACAGCTCGGCGGCCAGCGGCGACACGATCCGCTCGATCGCTCCGTTCACCGCGGCGAGCGCCGCCGTCCCCGGCAGCGCCGCGCGGGCGGACGCCGCCGACACGAAGGTGATCGACCCGGTCACCTTCGCGTGCTGGATCGCCGACAGATACGGGAACAGCTTCCCGTCGAACGCGGCGCGGACGTCGGCCAGCCGCGCCTGCCCGATCGGGCCCATGCCGACGGCGCCGGGGCTGAAGGCGAGCACCAGGTGGTCGATCTCGCCGGTCCGCTCGAAGAACGCGGCGACCGCCTCCTCGTCGGTGCCGTCGACCCGTTCCGCGGTCGCGGACTTCACCGCGGCGAACTTCGCCGGGTCCCGGCCGGTGACGATCACCTCGGCGTCCCGCGCCGCCAGCAGTTCCGCGGCCGCCAGCCCGATGCCGGAGGTCCCACCCATGATCACAACGCGCATTCCGCGCCTCCATTTCAAGACGTGACGTCTCGATATTAAATCGAGACGCCGCGTCTTGTAAACTGCCCCGCATGGGACGGCCACGCAGCGAGACGGCACGGCGCGCGATCCTCGACGCCGCGATGGAGGGGCTCCAGGAGCACGGCTACGCCGCCCTCACCATGCAGGGCATCGCCGCCGCCGCCGGCGTCGGCAAGCAGACGATCTACCGCTGGTGGCCGTCCAAGGCCGACGTCGTCCTGGACGGCCTGGTGGAGCTCGCCGACGAGCGCATCACGGTCCCGGACACCGGCTCCCTCCCCGGCGACCTCGCCGAGTTCCTCGCCGCGACGTTCCGGGAGCGCGGCCAGCGCCCCGTCCTCATCGGCCTGATGGCCGAGGCGCTCCTCGACCCGGCGTTCGCCCGCGCGTTCCGCGACCGGTTCCTGTTCGCCCGCCGCGCCGCGCTCCGCGGCATCCTCGACCGCGCCGCCGAGCGCGGCGAGATCGCCGCCGGCACCGACCCCGAACTGCTGATGGACGTCGTCTACGGCGTGCTGTGGTACCGGCTCATGCTCGACCACGCGCCCCTGGACGAGTCCGCCGGGCAGGCCCTCACCGACCTCCTCGTCCGCGCCGTTTCCTGAGGTCAGACCCGTCCGCCTAAGGCGTCCGGCACCGCCTACGCCGCCCTCTAAGGCACCTGAGCCTCAGGCGCCCGGAACTAAGGCGTCCTAAGGCGCGCGAATAGGGCGTCGTCCCGATGTAGGCCCCGGGGCCTTAGGACGAACCTTGTACATGTCGGGCCAAGAGGGCCCGGCAGGAACAAGGAGCAGGACATGTACAGCACGGACATCAGCCGGGTCATCATCGCCGACCGCGTACGCGAGCGGCAGGCCGAGGCGCGCAATGCCCGTCGCGCCCGGCTCGCCAAGGCGCTCAAGCGCTGAAGCACGACCCGACCTGACGGAACCGCACGACGACGACGAAGGGAGCCGACCATGATCAGCTACGAGTTCATGAAGATCGCCGGAGAGGACCGGGCGCGCAGGCTGCGGGCCGAGGCCCGGCAGGCGCGCCGCGCCCGCCTCGCCAAGGCGCTCAAGCGGTGAAGCCCGCACAGCGACCCGAGCCGCCAACGCCCCCGTCATCCGACGGGGGCGTTCTCCGTTCACCGGGTCGTTCCCGACCGGCTCATTTCAGCAGGACGGCGCCGATGTTCTCCCGGGCCTCCAAGACCGTGTGCGCGCGGGCCGCCTCGTCCAGGAAGAACTCGGCGTGCACGCGGGGACTCAGCTCGCCGGACGCGGCGGCCTCCAGCGCCCGCTCAGCGGCGGCGCGCTGCTCGGCCGGCGGCTTGGCGAACGCGATCCCGAGCGCGCCGACGACCGTGAGCCCGCGGGCGCCGATCACCCGTGCGTCCAGCGGCGCCCACTCCCCCGACGTGAAGCCGTAGATCCCGATCCGGCCCCGTCCCGTGGCGGCCGCGTCCATGGCCCGCGCCGCCGTCGCGCCGCCCACCGCGTCGAGGACCACGTCCACTCCGCCGCCGGTCGCCTCGACCACCTCGTCCGCCCAGCCCTCCTCGCCGTAGTCGACGGTGAGGTCCGCGCCGAAACCGGCGGCGGCCGCGAGCTTCGCCTCCCCGTGCGCGGCGGCCACGACCCGCGCCCCGGCCGCCGCGGCGAGCTGGACGAGCAGCGACCCGACGCGTCCTGCGGCGGCGGTGACCAGGACCGTCTCGCCCGCCTCGACACCGGTCCCGGCGAGCAGTTCGAGCGCGACGGCGCCGGCCTGGAAGGCGGTGAGGGCCGTCCGGAGGTCCAGGGCGTCGGGAACCGCGAAGACGCCGCTCTCCTCGGCGACGGCGAGCTCGGCGTAGCCGCCCCTGTTCTGCGGGGTGGTGGCGACCACGCGGCGGTCGACGAGGGACGGGTCGTCGGCCTCGACGACGCGCCCCGCGACCTCGATGCCAGGAACGTACGGCAGCGGGAACGGGTGGCGGCCCGAACGGACGATGACATCGCCGAACAGCACGGCCGAGTAGTCGACGGAGATCAACACCCGGCTCGCCGCGCGGACGGGGTCGGGGACCTCTTCGAGGCGCAGGACGTCGGGTGCGCCGAAGGCGCGGACCTTGATGGCTTTCATGAGACAATGTGTCTCGTATGGGAGGATCTGTCCACAAGGTTCAGACCGGGCGATCCGTCCCAGCCGAGACAGGAGCCGGAAATTGCCCCGTAAAGAGGACCTGCGGGTGCGGCGGACGCGCACCCTGCTCCGCGAGGCGCTGATCGACCTGATCGGCGAGCGCGGCCTCGAACGGGTCACCGTCGGCGAGATCACCGAGCGCGCGATGGTCAGCCGGGCCGCGTTCTACCGCAACTACCGCGACAAGTACCACCTGGTCGAGCAGGTCTTCGACGAGGCGACGGCCGCGCTGTTCGGGGAGGTCGCCGGCGATGAGCGCCCGCCGCGCGAGCGCTGGACCGCGTTCTTCGAGCACATCGGCGAATACCACCGGCTGTACGGCGCGCTGCTCGGCCGCAAGGGCAGCCCGTGGTTCGCCGACCGGATGCGCGCCTCGCTCGCCGCCATGGTCACCGAGCACCTCTCCGGCGCCGGGCCGTCCGCGCGGGCGTCCGCGGACGGCCTGGTGCCGACCGTGCTCGGCGCGATGTTCGTCCAGTCGATCACCTGGTGGCTGGAGCACGACCGGGCCATGCCCGCGGCAGAGATCGCCGCGCGGACCGGCGAGATGGCGGGCGCCCTGCTCCGCGGGGCGGGCGCCGACCCGTCCTGACCGCCGCGGCCCCTCCGGGGTTCGAGCTGGTCAGCGGTTGGCGGGGCGGAGCGGGGTGCGGCCCCGGATGAGGTCGGCGGCGCGCTCGGCGATCGCGATGGTGGGGGCGTTGGTGTTGCCGCGCGGCACCGACGGCATGACGGAGGCGTCCACGACGCGCAGCCCGTCGACGCCGCGGACGCGCAGCTCGGGGTCGCAGACCGCGCCGTCCGAGCCGCCCATCGCGCAAGTGCTCGTCGGGTGGAAGAGCGTCGCGCACTCGCGGCGGACGAACGCGGCGATCTCCTCGTCGGTCTGGACGCCCTCGCCCGGCGCGTACTCGCCGCCGGCCAGATGGGCGAGCGGCCCGACCGCGGCGATCTCGCGGGCCTGCCGGACGCCCGCGACCAGGACGTCCAGGTCGGCCTTGTCGGCGAGGTAGGCGGGGTCGATCAGCGGCTTGGCGTACGGGCTGGCGGACCGCAGCGTCAGCGACCCGCGGCTCGCCACGGCGATGGCCGTGACCAGCACCGACAGCAGCCGCTGGGACGGCTCGACGAGTCCCTGGTCCAGGAACGGGGTCGGCAGCACGTGGTACTGCAGGTCCGGCGCGGGCAGGCCGCCGGCCGTCCGGACGAACCCGCCCGCCTCGGCGAGGTTGGACGCGTACGGCCCGCGCGCGAGGGCGGCGTGGAGCGCCAGCGAGCGGGCGTTCGCCAGCTCCCACAGCGCCTTGGTGCGCGGGGTCGCGAACATGACGTTCACGAACGGGTGGTCCTGCAGTCCCTGGCCGACCGGGGAGTCGGCGACGACGTCGATGCCGTGCGCGCGCAGGTGCCCGGCGGGGCCGACGCCCGACAGCATCAGCAGTTGCGGGGTGTTCACCGCGCCGCCGGACAGGATCACCTCCGTCGAGGCGCGCGCCTCGACGGTCTCGCCGCGCGCCTCGTACCGGACCCCGGCCGCCCGCCCGTTCTCGATCAGGACGCGGGTGGCGAGCGCGTCGGTGACGACGGTGAGGTTGGGGCGCCGCAGCGCCGGGCGCAGGTAGCCGTCGGCGGCCGACCAGCGCCGCCCGCGCCGCTGCGTGACCTGGTAGAACCCGACGCCGTCCTGGTCGGCGCCGTTGAAGTCGGGGTTCGCGGCCAGCCCGAACGCCATCGCCGACCGCACCCACGCCTGCGTCAGCGGGTGCTTGTAGCGCAGGTCCTCGACGCGGAGCGGGCCGCCGGTGCCGTGGTACGGGGTCGCGATGCGCTGCTGGTCCTCGGCGCGGCGGAAGTAGGGCAGCAGGTCCTCGTAGCCCCAGCCGTCGCAGCCGTACGCGTCGCACCAGGTGTCGTAGTCGTGCCGGCTCCCGCGAATGTAGATCATCGCGTTGGTGGACGAGCTGCCGCCGAGGGTGCGGCCGCGCGGCCAGTACACCGCGCGCCCGGCGGCGTGCTCCTGCGGGACGGTCGTGTAGTCCCAGTCGTACGGGCCCTTGATCAGGCTCGCGACCGCCGCCGGGATGCGGATCTCCGGCGCGTCGTCGGGCGGCCCGGCCTCCAGCAGCAGGACCTTCGCCGACGGGTCCTGCGACAGCCGGGCGGCCAGCACGCAGCCGGCGCTGCCCGCACCGACGATCACGTAGTCGTACACGCGACGAACACTACCGAACGGTTTTCCGACGTCATCGGGCCGTCCGGGGCCGCCGGGCGGCGCCGCCCGCACGGCCCGGCGCTAGTGTGACGGCCATGGCGAAGAACAGGGAGACCCCCGTCGTCCTCTCGCGGATCTACACCCGGACCGGCGACGACGGCAGCACCGCGCTCGGCGACGCGTCCCGGACGAGCAAGACCGACCCCCGCCTGGCCGCCTACGCCGACGTGGAGGAGGCCAACGCCGCGATCGGCGTGGCCCTCGCCCTCGGCGGCCTGCCCGACGGGCTGAAGGCGCTGCTGGTCCGCGTCCAGAACGACATGTTCGACGTGGGCGCCGACCTGTGCGCGCCGGTGGTGGCCGACCCCGAGTACCCGCCGCTGCGCGTCGACCCGTCCTACATCGAACGGCTCGAGGCGGCGTGCGACGAGTACAACGCCGACCTGCCGGCGCTGCGCAGCTTCATCCTGCCCGGCGGCAGCCCCGGCGCCGCGCTGTTGCACGTGGCGCGGACGGTGACGCGGCGCGCCGAGCGGTCCGCGTGGGCCGCGCTGGAGGCGCACGGCGCCGCCCCCGTCGGCGAATCGGGCGGCACCGCCCCGGACGCCGCCGACCGGGGCGTCAACCCGCTGACCGCCAAGTACCTCAACCGGCTGTCGGACCTGCTGTTCATCCTGTGCCGCGTCGCGAACGCCGAGCACGGCGACGTGCTGTGGAAGCCGGGCGGCGAGCGCTGACCCGCGCGCGCCGCCGGACGGGGTGGGGTTAGCCCCACCCCCGGGACGCCTGCCCGCCTCCTGTCGGCCCGGCCCCCGGTCCGGCAGGCTGTCGCATGACGGGGTGCAGGGCGAGCGGCGGGGAGAGACGCGACGTGAGGACACTGGCAGGCGCGGCGGTGCTGGCCGGCTCGGCGGTGCTGGCGGGCGGGGCGCTGGCGGGATGCGGGCTCAGCTTCAGCCGCCACACCGAGGACCGCACCTACACCGCGCCGGACGGCGTCGGCGCGCTCAAGGTGTCGCCGGGCGACGGGGCGGTGCGGATCACCGCCTCCGACTCCCCCGGCATCACGGTCACCGAGCATCTGCGCTGGTCCAACGGGCGCAACAAGCCGCAGCCGCGGCACGACGTCGGCGGGCGGACGCTGTCGCTGTCCGCGAGGTGCGGGCACAGCGTGATCGGCTCCAACCCGTGCCGGATCTCCTACGAGATCCGGGTGCCGCGCGCCACGGCCGTCGAGGTGCACGGCGGCTCCGGCTCGATCCGCGTCACCGGCCTGGCCGGCGCGGTGAGGCTCCACGGGGACACCGGCGCGGTCACCGCGACCGACCTGCGCACCTCCACGGCGACCCTCCGCGCGGGGTCGGGCAACGTGCGGGTGTCGGGCCGCGCCGCCACCGCCGACCTCCGCGCCGACACCGGGTCGATCACCGCGACCGGCCTGACGGCCGACCGGCTGACGGCCCGGACCGGCGGCGGCGAGGTCCGGCTGGGCGGCCGCATCGCCTCCGCCGAGGTGCGCACCGACACGGGCGCGCTGCGGGCCGACGGCCTCACCGCCGACCGGCTGGCCGTCGAGACCAACGCCGGGACCGTCGCGGTCGCCCTGGCCGCGGCGCCGAGCAGCGTCCGGGCCACCACCGACACCGGCTCCGTCCGGCTGCGGCTGCCCGCCGACCGGCCCTACGCGATCACGCTGTCCACCGACACCGGCGGCAAGCGGATCGACCCCGGCGTCCACCAGGACTCGGCGGCGCCCCGGCACGTCACGGTCACGACCAACGCGGGCGCCATCTCGATCAAGCCCGCCTGAGCCGGCCCCGCGCCGCCGCCAGCGGCGCTCACCGGACCAGGTAGGGCCCCTGCCATTCGGGACGGTACGGGGCCGCCGGCAGCGCCTCGACGCGCGCCTCCCCGTTCACCGGCAGCGTGCTGGCGGCGAACCGCTGCGTCGCGTACGCGACGCCGTCCACGTTGGTGTCGAGCAGCTTGAGATCGACGTTCTTCATCCGGTCGCACTTGGCGTGGTAGCACGGGTCGTACGCCTTGCCGGGCCTCCCGCCGTACGCCTTGGCCTCCGCCGCGGTCTTCACGCCCTCCGCGCCCGTCTCGATGCCGCCGGCCGGGATGCCCTTCGCGACGAACGGCCCGTAGTCCGACCGGCCGTCGAACGCCGTCTGCGTCACCGGCAGGTGCCGTCCGGCGAAGTAGTCGCGGAAGACCTTCTCGATCGCGCCGGACCCGGCGGGCGGGACGGTGCCGAGGCGCCCGGAGTGGTCGCCGTCGTAGACGGCGCGGGTGCCGTTCGGCGAGCCGAGCATGTCGAAGTTCAGGGCCAGCGCGATCCGGCCGCGCTCGGTGGCGCTGAGCGACCGCACGTAGTGCGTGGACCCGACGAGGCCCTCCTCCTCGGCGCCCCACCAGGCGAACCGCACCCGGTTCCGCACGTCCCTGCCGCCCAGCTTGCCGATCTTCTCCGCGACGGCCAGCAGCGCCGCCGCGCCCGTCGCGTTGTCGTTGATGCCGGGGCCCGCCGGGACGCTGTCGAGGTGCGCGCCGACCAGCACGACGTTGCCGGCCCGGCCGCGCCGCGTGTCGGCGACGACGTTGCTCGCCGACCGCTTCCCGTGCGCGGCGTCGACCTTCACCCGCATCCTCAGGCCGCCCTTCTTCGCGGCCTTCGCCAGTTCGGACCCCGCCTGGTAGGACGGGCCCACGACCGGGATCGGCGCGAGCCTCTCCACCGTCCCGTTCACCGGGCCCTTCTCGCCCGGCTTGTTGAAGATGATCGCGGCGGCGGCGCCCGCGGCCCTCGCCTTGGCGACCTTCGTCGCGAACGCGCACGTCCCGCGCTGCATCAGCGCGATCGAGCCCTTGCGGAAGCCCGCGAAGTCGCCGCTCTCGCAGCCGCTCGTCCCCTCGCCCGACGACGGCAGGTCCACCGCCGCCACCGGGGCCGTCACCTGGCCCACGCCCGAGTAGGCGAACGTCAGGAAGTCCGTCCCCACCTTGTAGGACCCCTTGGACGGCGCCACGCGCGCCAGCACCGGAGCCGTCCGCTCCCGCCAGTACGGGAACGTGAACCGCTGCACCCTCGGCGCGAACCCGGCCTTCTTCAGCCGCCCCACGACGTACCGGACGGAGACCCCGAACCCCTGCCCGCCGACCGCGCGGTTCCCGCCGTTGTAGTCGGCGATCTCCTGGAACGCGGACAGGTGCCGCTGGACGTCCTTCAACGTGACCAGCTTCGCCAGATCGGGCCGCGCCTGCGCCGCCGGCGCGGGCGCCCGCGAGGTCGTGGGCGCGGGCACAGGCCGGGACGGTTCCGCCTGCGCACCCGGCCCGACGGCGGCCAGCGCGCCCGGGATGGCGGCGGACAGCGCCACGGCGGCGCCGGTGAGCAGCTTGCGCACGTGCACTCCTGCGGAGACGGGAACGGAGCTCTGACCAGGGACGATCATGAACCCGCGACCCGCCCGCCTCAAGGATCACCGAGCGGACCAGGCCGTATCGATACCGCCGCCTTACCCTGCGCAAGCCGACACGCCCGGCGTCGCGCCGCCCGGGTCACTCCGGCGGGTGCACCTCCACCGGGAAGCCGGGCGGCGCCGCCTCCAGCCACGCCAGGAACCCGGTCAGCGCCGCCGCGCCCATCGCCAGCTCCATCACGTGCGCGCCGTCCCGCACCTCGATCACGCTGACGTCCGGCAGCAGGCCGTCCGCCTCGTCGGGCCCCGGCGCCCGCCGGTTGGACACGACGAGGCCCCGGCGGTGGATCACCTGCCGGGGCCTTCTCCGGAAACCGAACACGCGGTGCCAGTGCAGCTCGTCGCCCCGGTACCGGCCGATACCGAGGCGCCACACCCCCGGAGCGGCCTCCGGGCCGGCGGTCTCCGCGGGCAGCGTGCGCAGGCTGCACTCGACCGCGCCGCCGCCGCGGACGAACAGCCAGCGGCGCACGGCCATCACCACGAACACGAGCGCGGCCACCAGGACCAGCCCGGCGAGCACCCCGCCCGCGTCAAGTGCCAGGTGCCCGCCCAAGTCCCCCCGCCGTTCGCTCGCGCTGAAAACTAGACCTCTATGCCCGCCGCGCGCAGCCGCGCCCGGGCCCGCCGCTCCGGCGTCGCGTCCTCGCCGCCGCCGGCCATCGCGTCCTCCAGCGCCTGCCGCGCATGCTGGACGTCGATCTCCTCGCCCATCTCGGCCTGCTCCGCCAGGATCGCGACCTCGTCGCCCGCGACGGAGAAGAACCCGCTGCCGACCATCGCGCTGACCCGCTCGCCGCCGTCGGCCGGCTCGATGGTCACCACGCTGCCGTCCAGCAGCACGCCCAGCACCGGGGCGTGGCCCGGCAGGATGCCGAGCGAGCCCTCGATGGTCTGCGCGACCACCATCTTGGCCTCGCCGGACCAGATCTCGCGCTCCGGCGACACCAGCCCGACCTTCAGGGTTGCCACGTCTCAATCCTCCGAATACTGGAGCGGTTCCGGCGGGGCGCCCGGACGAGCGGTCCGGGCGCCCCGCCGGAGCGGACTACTTCTCCAGCTCCTTGGCCTTCTTCTCGACGTCCTCGATGCCGCCGCACATGAAGAACGCCTGCTCGGGCAGGTGGTCGTACTTGCCCTCCGCCAGCGCCTTGAACGAGGCGATCGTCTCGTCCTTCGGCACCGTCACACCGGGCTGGCCGGTGAACTGCTCGGCCACGTACATCGGGTGCGACAGGAAGCGCTCGATGCGCCGCGCCCGCTTGACGGTGACCTTGTCCTCCTCGGAGAGCTCGTCGATACCGAGGATCGCGATGATGTCCTGCAGCTCCTTGTACTTCTGCAGGATCCGGATGACCTCCTGGGCGACCGCGTAGTGCTCGTTCCCCAGGATCTGCGGGTCCATGATCCGCGAGGTGGAGTCGAGCGGGTCCACCGCCGGGAAGATGCCCTTCTCGGAGATGCTCCGCGCCAGCGTGGTCGTCGCGTCCAGGTGCGCGAACGTGGTGTGCGGCGCCGGGTCGGTGATGTCGTCGGCGGGCACGTAGATCGCCTGCATCGAGGTGATCGAGTGACCGCGCGTCGAGGTGATCCGCTCCTGCAGCACGCCCATCTCGTCGGCCAGCGTCGGCTGGTACCCCACCGCGGACGGCATGCGCCCGAGCAGCGTGGAGACCTCCGAACCGGCCTGCGTGAACCGGAAGATGTTGTCGATGAACAGCAGCACGTCCTGGTTCTGGACGTCGCGGAAGTACTCCGCCATCGTCAGCGCGGACAGCGCGACGCGCAGCCGGGTGCCCGGCGGCTCGTCCATCTGCCCGAACACCAGCGCGGTGTCCTTGAGGACGTCCGCCTCGTCCATCTCCACCCAGAGGTCGTTGCCCTCACGGGTGCGCTCGCCCACGCCGGCGAACACCGAGGTGCCGCCGAAGTTGCGGGCGACGCGGCGGATCATCTCCTGGATGAGGACGGTCTTGCCCACACCCGCGCCGCCGAACAGGCCGATCTTGCCGCCCTTGACGTACGGGCACAGCAGGTCGATGACCTTGATGCCGGTCTCCAGCATCTCCGTCTTCGACTCCAGCTGGTCGAACGCCGGGGCCTTGCGGTGGATCGGCCAGCGCTCGGTGATCTCCAGCGACGCGGTCGGGGCGTCCAGCGCCTCGCCGAGGGCGTTCCACACGTGGCCCTTGGTGACGTCGCCGACCGGCACCGCGACGGACTCGCCGGTGTCGACCACCGGCGCGCCGCGGACCAGGCCGTCCGTCGGCTGCATCGAGATCGCCCTGATCATGTTGTCGCCCAGGTGCTGGGCGACCTCGAAGGTCAGGGTCTTCTCCTCGCCGCCCAGCGTGATCCGGGCGTGCAGCGCGTTGTAGATGTCCGGGATGGCGTCGGCGGGGAACTCCACGTCGACGACCGGGCCGATGACGCGTGCGACGCGCCCGGTCGCGGTCGCCGTCTCTACCTGTGCAGTCATTTCACTCCCCGCCAGACTCGGCGAGCGCGTCAGCGCCACCGACGATCTCGCTGATTTCCTGGGTGATCGCGGCCTGCCGCGCCTGGTTCATCTGGCGCGTGTAGACCCCGAGCAGATCATTGGCATTGTCGGTCGCCGACTTCATCGCCCGCCGCACCGACGCCTGGAACGACGCCGCCGACTGCAGCAGCATGTGGAAGATGCGGCTCTCGACGTAGTTGGGCAGCAGGAGGTCGAGCGCCGCCTGCGCGGACGGCTCGAACTCGTAGGTCGGCAGGACCTGCCCGTCGCCGTCGCCCTCGGTGACCTCCAGCGGCATCAGCCGCCGGACCTGCACCTTCTGCGTCAGCATCGACACGAACTCGGTGTAGACGACGTGGATCTCCCCGACCCCGCCCTCGGCGTCGGTCTTCAGGAAGTCCTCCGTCAGCCGCCGCCCGATCCGCTCGGCACTGGCGAAGTCGGGCCGGTCGCTGAACCCGTGCCAGGTCTCGGCGAGCTCCCGGCCCCGGAACCGGTACCAGTTGATGCCCTTGTTGCCGATGACGTACGGGACCGGCTCGCGGCCCTGCTCGCGCAGCGCGGTGATCAGCGACTCGGCCTCGCGGATGACGTTGGCGTTGTAGGCGCCGCAGAAACCGCGGTCCGAGGTGATGATCAGCACCGCGCTGCGGTTGTCGGTCGGCTGCTCGTGCAGCAGCGGGTGGTCGATCCCGACACGGTGGCTCACCAGCGCGGACAAGGCCTGCGTGATCCGGTCGGCGTACGGCTTGGAGGCCGCCACCGCCTGCTGGGCCTTGACGATCCGCGACGTGGCGATCATCTCCTGGGCACGCGTGATCTTGGCGGTCGACTTGACCGTCTTGATCTGCTGCCGGAGTTGACGAAGCTGTGCGGCCATGGCCGTCAGCCCTTCTTGACGCGGGTGATCGTCTCCTGCTCGACGGCCTCGTCCTCGATCGCCTCGACGGGCTCATCCGCGCCCAGCAGGTCGCCCTCGCTGGTCTGGAAGCCCTTCTTGAACTCCGTGATGGTGCTCTTGAGGCTGGTGAGGTCGTCGTCGGACAGCTGCCCGGTCTCCCGGATCGAGGTCAGCAGGCCGGCGTCCTCGCGCTCCACGTAGTCGAGGAACTCGCGCTCGAAGCGGCGGACGTCGGCGACCGGGACCTCGTCCAGCTCACCGGACGTGCCCGCCCACACCGAGATGACCTCCTGCTCGACCGGGAACGGCGAGCCCTGCGGCTGCTTCAGCAGCTCGACCAGGCGCGCGCCGCGCTCCAGCTGCGCGCGCGACGCCGCGTCCAGGTCCGACGCGAAGGCGGCGAACGCCTCCAGGTCGCGGAACTGCGACAGCGCCAGGCGCAGCGTGCCGGCGACCTTGCGCATCGCCTTGATCTGCGCCGAGCCGCCGACCCGGGACACCGAGATACCGACGTTGATCGCCGGCCGGACGCCCTGGTTGAACAGGTCGGTCTCCAGGAAGCACTGCCCGTCGGTGATCGAGATGACGTTCGTCGGGATGTACGCCGAGACGTCGTTGCCCTTGGTCTCGATGATCGGCAGGCCGGTCATCGAGCCGCCGCCCAGGTCGTCCGACAGCTTCGCGCAGCGCTCCAGCAGGCGGGAGTGCAGGTAGAAGACGTCGCCGGGGTAGGCCTCGCGGCCCGGCGGGCGGCGCAGCAGCAGCGACACCGCGCGGTAGGCCTCGGCCTGCTTCGACAGGTCGTCGAACACGATCAGGACGTGCTTGCCCTGGTACATCCAGTGCTGCCCGATCGCCGACCCGGTGTAGGGGGCGATGTACTTGTAGCCCGCCGGCTCGGACGCCGGGGCCGCCACGATCGTGGTGTACTCCAGCGCACCGGCCTCCTCCAGCGACCGCCGCACGTTGGCGATCGTGGAGCCCTTCTGGCCGACCGCGACGTACACGCAGCGGACCTGCTTGGCCGGGTCGCCCGAGTCCCAGGCTTCCTTCTGGTTGATGATCGTGTCCACGCAGACCGTGGTCTTGCCGGTCTGCCGGTCACCGATGATCAGCTGGCGCTGGCCGCGGCCGATCGGGGTCATCGCGTCGATGGCCTTGATGCCGGTCTGCAGCGGCTCCTTGACCGACTGCCGCTGCACGACGGTCGGGGCCTGCAGCTCCAGCGCCCGCCGCTCGGTGCTCTCGATCGGGCCCTTGCCGTCCAGCGGGTTGCCCAGCGCGTCCACGACGCGGCCGAGGAAGCCGTCGCCGACCGGGGCCGAGAGGACCTCTCCGGTGCGGCGGACCTTCTGGCCCTCCTCGATCTTGCTGAAGTCACCCAGCACCACGGCGCCGATCTCGCGCACGTCCAGGTTCAGAGCCAGGCCACGGGTACCGTCCTCGAACTCGAGGAGTTCGTTGGCCATCGCCGAGGGCAGGCCCTCGACGTGGGCGATACCGTCGCCGGAATCGACGACGGTGCCGACCTCTTCGCGCGCGGCGGCCTCGGGCTCGTACGACTGGACGAAGCGCTCCAGCGCGTTCCGGATCTCATCCGGACGGATCGTCAGCTCCGCCATGATTCCTCTCTTGCTCCCTTTGGGGTCAGCTCTGCCGGCGTCAGCCGGTGCCGAGCCGCCGGCGGACGTCGTCCAGCCGTCCGGCGATCGTGCCGTCGATGATCTCGTCCCCGATCTCAATCGACAGGCCGCCGATCGCCGTGGGGTCGAGCTCGATGTTCAGGTGTACTTCGTGGCCGTAGGCGGCGGCGAGCACCGCGGCGAGCCGGGTGCGCTGCGCGTCCGTCAGCGCGACCGGGGTGCGGACCAGCGCGACCAGCCGCTGCCGCCGCTGGGCGACGATCCGGCCGTACTCGGCCAGCCCGCCTTCCAGGCTACGTCCTCGCGGGCGCAGCACCAGTTCCCTGATCAGCGTCAGCGTGGCCGGCTGGACCTTGCCGTCCAGCAGCGCCTCGACCAGGCCCGCCTTGCGCTCGGCGGGCAGGCCGGGGCCGGCGAGGGCGCCGCGCAGCTCGATCTCGCCCTCGAGGACCCGGGAGAAGCGGAAGAGCTCGTCCTCCAGGTCGTCGAGCCGGCCGGCCGCCTCCGCCCTGGCGGACTCGGCGGTGACCGCGAGGGCCTCCACCGCGTCCGACAGCTCCGAGGGGGTGGACCAGCGCATCCGGACCACGTCGGCGACCAGCCCGAGAGCGGCCGGCGACACCTTGCCCTCCAGCAGGATCCGGACGAGCTGCGCCTTGTCGGCACCGTCCCGCGCCGGGTCGGAGACCGCCCGCCGCAGGCCGTGCTCGCGGTCGATCAGGTGCAGCACCGCGAACAGGTCGTCGCCCAGCCCGTCGAGGTCGGGGCCGGCGGAGGAGATGACCGCCTCCAGCCGCTCCCTGGCCTCGGCCAGCGACGCCCTGCTCACCGCTCCCGTGATGGTCATGATGTGATCTGCTCCTGCGTGCGGGCGCGCTCCTCGAGCTCCTCGAGGAACCGGTCGACCACCCGGCTCTGGCGGGCGCTGTCCTCAAGGGACTCACCCACCACGCGGGAGGCCAGCTCGACCGACATCGAGCCGATCTCGGCGCGCAGCGAGGACAGCGCCTGCTGGCGCTCGGCCTCGATCTGCGCCTTGGCGGCGTCGATGATGCGGCGCGCCTCGGCCTGGGCCTGCTCCTTCATCTCCGCGATGATCTGAGCGCCCTGCTCCTCGGCCTTCTTGCGCAGCTTCGACGCCTCGATCGCGGCGTCCTTCTGCTGGGCCTTGTACTGCTCCAGCGTCTGGCGGGCCTCCTCCTGCGCCTGCTCGGCGCGCTTGAGACCCCCCTCGATCGCGTCGGTCCGCTCGTCCAGCGTCTTCTGGATGCGCGGGGTGAGGATCTTGCCGACGACGACCAGGACGACGACGAAGGAGAAGATCCCGACGACCAGTTCGTACGGGTGCGGCATCAGAGGGTTGTTCTGCTCCGCGGCCAGCACGGACGCTGACGTGATCATGTGTGCAGCCCTCCTCGGGTCCGGCTCCTGATCAGACGCTCTTGAAGATGAACGGCGCGACCAGGCCGATCAGGGCGAGCGCCTCGGTGAGGACGAAGCCCAGCAGCATGTTGGTGCGGATCACGCCGGTCAGCTCCGGCTGGCGGGCGATCGCGTTGACGCCCTGGCCGAAGATGATGCCGATGCCGATGCCCGGGCCGATGGCCGCGAGGCCGTAACCGATCGCGGTGACGTTACCGTTCACGGCGGCGAGGACTCCCGTCATGGGTTCATTCCTTTTCTGTCGGCCGGCGGAGTGTCCGCCGGTCTGGGCTTTTCGAGGTTGTCGGTTTCGGGGCGCGCGCCGGGGGGCACTGTCCGACCCGGAGGTCTAGTGATCGGCTTCGAGACCGCTCTGGATGTACATCGCGGCCAGCAGCGCGAACAGGAACGCCTGCAGGAACTGGATCAGCAGCTCGAGGGTGGTCATCAGGATGGTGACGATCACCCCGATGATGCCGACGCCGAACCCGGCGACGGTGGGCTTCTCGAACAGGAACCAGAAGCCGACGAGGCTGAAGAACGCGAGGATCGTGTGGCCCGCGAACATGTTGGCGAAGAGCCGCACCGCGTGGGTGAACGGGGCGATGATGAAGGTCGAGAGGTACTCGATCGGCACCAGCAGGATGTAGACGGGCCAGGGCAGGCCCTTCGGCAGCATGTTGGTGAAGTACTTCGCGCCCTGGTGCCGGATGCCCAGGTAGACCTTCAGGATGTACACGAATCCCGCGAGCACGGCCGGGTAGGCGATGTGCGAGGCGATCGGGAACTGGATGACCGGGAAGACGGCCATGATGTTCCAGATCCAGATCAGGAAGAACAGCGACATCAGCAGCGGCATCCACTGCTTGGTGTTCTTGCCGAGGAACGGCCTCGCGACCTGGTCCCGGACGAACATGTAGCCGACCTCGCCGAGGTTCTGCGCGCCCCGCGGCACCAGCTTCGGCTTGGCGAAGGCGGCCCAGAAGAACGCGCAGACGACCAGGGAGCCGACGACCGCGAAGAGCACCGGTTTGGTCAGCCAGCTCGGCGCGCCGTCGAAGAGGGGCGGAAAGTCGAAGATCTCAGGCCCGGGGGCCTGGAACTCATCTCCACCGGAGGAGGCGAGGACCGTCAGCGCGTTCACGCGGCGTTCCCTTCATCAATGTGGTGATGTTTCACGTAGGCTTCTTCGGCGGCGGGGCCGCTCAGACGGAGTGGCGACCGTACTTGACGTAGACCAGGTAGATGGCGAGCGTCACGCCGATGATCAGGCCGATCGGGATCAGCCACTGCCACCCGCTCCACCAGGCCAGCAGCCACCCGATCCCGCCCCAGATAGTCATGCCGGACAGGAGGTAGCTGGGCACGGACCAGGCGACGTCGGCGAATTCCCGCTGGCCGTCCTCCGGCCGGGGCTTCTGCTCGCTCATCGCGCTCCGGACGATAGCAGGCCATGCCTGCGGTGGTCATATTGGAGTAGTCCGCCCGGACCGTGCGAGGCGGGATCATCACGGACTCCGGTCCAGGGCGCTTTCGGGGTCGTCAACGTAGGGCCTCCGCTGTAGGGCGACGCGGAACTCGGCGGCGATCCAGCACAGGGCCAGGGCGATCACCGCCCAGCCGAACACCGTGGTGTTCCAGAGGGAGACCCCGTCCATCGCCGTGACCAGCACCATCACCGCGAAGATCTTCACCACGTAGCTGGCCAGCGCGGCCAGCATCATCGTCTGGGCGGAGATCTTCCCGGCCCAGGAGACCGCGATCGCGCTGATGGAGAAGAAGATGAGCACCACGACGGTGGCCAGCGCCGCCGCCAGCGCGCCCTTGCCGCCCGCCGTCAGCAGGCCGATCAGGACGGCGCCCACCCCGACCGCCCCGGTCGGGATCGCGGCGCCGCGGAGCATCCGGGCGTCGGAAGATTGCATGAGGGCTCCGGCTGGTCACGTTCAGTGGTCGTCTCTTGTTCGTGAAAGGTATCACAAGCGTCCGGAATGTCCACAATTACCCTAGAGGTAACGCCCTGCCCGGGTGGTTTCCGGGCTGCGGGCCACACTCGCACCACGGACCTTAACCCAGGTCACGGCGCCCGATCCGGGGAACGGCCGGGACGCGCCGCGGGCCGCGGACCGCGGCGGACACGAGGCGTGAACACTGCGAGAGGGAGGTCGCCCCGCCCGCTCCGCACGTTCAATCCGAATGGTATTCGACGCGCTGTAGTAGACCGTCCGTCCGGCGGTCAGACCGGCAGTTGCGGGCGGGCGGCGGGCTGCTGCCCGGTGTCGCCCGGCTCCGCCGCGGCGTTCCGCCGCCGGCCGCGCGGCCGGCCGAGCCGCAGCATCAGCACGACCCCGGCGACCGCCACCACGACCGTGACCCCGAGGGTGATCCACGCGGCGTCGAACAGCGCCAGCCCGACCAGCCCGGACGCCAGCAGCCCGACCCAGAAGTACATGATCAGCACGGCCCGGCGGGTGGAGTGGCCGAGCTGCAGCAGCCGGTGGTGCAGGTGCTGCTTGTCCGGCGAGAACGGTGACTTGCCCTGGTTCGTCCGGCGCCACACGGCCAGCAGCATGTCCATGAACGGGACCGCCGCGACCGCCGGCACCAGCAGCAGCGGCACGTACAGCGGGAACAGCCCGTTCGACAGCACCGCCGGGTCGAACTGCCCGGTCAGCAGGATGGTCGACGCGCTCAGCAGCAGCCCGATCAGCATCGAGCCGGTGTCGCCCATGAAGATCTTCGCCGGGCTGAAGTTGTGCGGCAGGAAGCCCAGGCACATCCCGAACAGCACCGCCGCGGTGAGCGTCGCCCCGCTCAGCGTGGTCATCCCGTTGGTCTTGGTCAGCAGGTAGGCGTAGCCGAACAGGCCGAGCGCGGCGATCCCGACGACCCCGGCCGCCAGCCCGTCCAGGCCGTCGATGAAGTTCACCGCGTTGATCGTCGCGACCACCACGAACACCGTCAGCGGCACCCCGTAGGCGGGCGGCAGCGACAGCGACTCCCCGTTCGGCAGCGGGATCGAGTAGATCTGGATGCCCTGCATGATGAAGATCCCGGCGGCGGCCACCTGCCCGGCGAACTTGGTGAGCGGGTCGACCTCCCACCGGTCGTCGGCGATCCCGACCAGCACGATCAGCCCGCCCGACATCAGCAGCGCCTTGCCCACCCCGATGTCGCCGGCGGCCAGCACCTTGCGCATCTCCGGCAGCCCGGACGCGACGACCAGCGCCGCCACCATCCCGCCGAACATCGCCAGCCCGCCCAGCCGGGGCGTCGGGATGACGTGCACGTCGCGGTCCCGGGGGACGGCCTGCGCGCCGAACCAGACGGCGAAGCGCCGGACGGCGGGCGTCAGCAGGTAGGCGACCAGCGCGGCGACCAGGATGGTCAGCAGGTACTCCCGCAACTCCCCTGCGCCTCCCTTCGCCGATCACCGCCGTCCGCGACCGCGCCGTCCGCGATCACCCTGCGACATGCCCCGATTGAACGCACCGTCACCGCGCCGGGGTTCCCGACCGGGTAAGACGATCGTCGATCACGATCGGTTCGCCGTCACGACCGGCCAACTCTAGTCCCACCGGGCCGCATCCGCCGCATATCGCGCCGTCCCGGACGTCGTGGAGCACATCACGGCCGTCCCGGCGATCACCAGCGCGAGGCCCGCCAGCGAGCGGTCCCCCAGCGAGAACGCCCACGGCCCGCGGTCCAGCACGTCGTCCGCGGCGTCCGACAGGACGAGCAGCGCGCCCACCACCGCCAGCGCCGCGCCCGCCCGGCGGTGCGGCGCCGGCCTCCGCGCCGCCAGCGCCACCGCGGCCAGCGCCAGCGCGAGCACCGCCGAGCCCGGCCAGGTCCCCGCCCAGTGCGGCCGGGCGTAGTGCGGCGGCGGGACGGCCACCGCGTGCTTCGGCAGCCGGACCCGCACCGTCATCCCCTCGTGCGGGGCGAGGGCGCTCTGCATGAAGTCCACCGCGTACCGCCCGTCGCGGACGCCGAGGCAGCGCGTCGTCGCCCCCGGCGAGCCCGCCCGGCACGTCGCGTGCCGCAGCGGGACCGGCGCCTCCACCCGGACGACGGCGTCCCCGATCGGCACGTCCCAGCTCGTCCCGATCGCGTCCCAGACCAGCTCGTCGTGGTCGGCGTACGGGGTGAACGCCCACCCCACCGCGTACTCGATCACGTACGCCTGGCGGCCGCGGACCTCGCGGTGCCGGTCCCCGACGGTGATCTGCAGGTCGTTCAGCCAGCGCATGGTCCGGGCGCGGGCCGGGGCGCCCGTCGACGAGCCCGCGCTGACGTCCCGCACGTCGAACAGCCGGTTCGCGCGGCGGAACGGCACCCGGCGCACGATCCCGTGCTCGCCGCCCCGGTCGAAGTCGTAGGTGATCGTCTCCCGGACGCGCACCACCCCGTCGCGGCCCAGCGTGAGGACCACGTCGTAGGTCGGGATGCTCTCGCGCGGCACGGGCGCGGCGGCCGCCGCGGGCAGCAGGAAGACCACGGTCACCAGGACCACGCCCGCGGCGATCACGGGCCCCCGAACACGGCCGCGCATTCCCCGAATGGTCTCACCGTTGCGCGCGCCGTGTCGGCATGACCCGCCGCGCACCGCCCGCCGGCCGTGCCGCCGGATGAATGAGATCTTCGTCATGACCGGCCGTCCGCGGGCGCCGTGGCGCACCGGGGAAGCCCGTCCGGAACCCCTCGGGAGACGGGTTCCGGCCCCGGCGCGTGCCGCGTCCGGACTGTTGGACGCGGGGACGGCCGCGCTGGTTCAGGTGAACCGATCTTTTCGGCCGCCCCTGGCCGTACGGTAAGAAAACCGTAAAGATGATCTTGATATCACTGCTAGGTTATCCGCCGCTAACCCGTGATTCATGAGCATGGAGGGACCAATGCGGCGATTCGCAGCCGTAGCCCTGACCGCCGGCGCACTCCTGACCGGCACGGCCCTCGCCGGCGCTCCCGCCGAGGCCGCCACCACCCACAGCTGGGCGCCCTACAACTCCTACGGCGGCGTGAGCGCCTGGGGCACCTACACCCGCCAGGGCGGCAGCACCTACGTCACCGGATACCTCCGGGACAGCAAGAAGAACGGCTGGACCGCCTGCGTCCGGTTCCTCTTCACCGAGGGCACCAAGAAGTACTGGTCCCGCTTCAAGATCGTCGGCTACACCTCCAGCGGCACCCAGTACAACTACGACGGCAAGGCCACCGTCAAGATCAAGACCAGCTCCTCCTACAGCTGGCACCTGTGGGTCCAGGAGTGCGGCCGCAACAAGAAGACCGGCCAGTACCTCTACGGCAAGGGCAAGAAGCTGTTTTAACTGCATTCCCCTCGGCGGTCGGGCCCTGGGGGCCCTCCCTTCAACGGGCAACGCGGCGATCGCTGCATCGCTCCGACTCGCCCTGGGGGCTCGCTGCGCGATCAAGTTCTCGCACGCTCGAACTTGGCTTCGCACGCGATCGCAACGCTGAGGTCGGCGCCGGCTGAGGTCACGGACGGGGACGTGACCGTCGGCGGTGGCCGGACATGGAACGGCCGGGCAGGTGATTCCCTGCCCGGCCGTTTCTGCTTGTTCTGGGTTACTCGTCCTTGGGCTTCGCGGGGGTCTCCGTGGTCGCCGCCGACTCGGGGGCGTCGGGCGCCTCCGGCGGGACGTCGGCCGCCGCGGATTCCGCGGGGGCGGGCTCAGCGGGGGCGGGGGCGGGCTCAGCGGGGGCGGAGGCGGGCTCAGCGGGCGCCTGGGGCGCTTCGGCCGCGGGCTGCTTGGTGAGGGAGGGCTTCGACTCCACGGCGGCGGAGGGGGCCGCTGTGAGCTCCGCGGGCTCGGGAGCCTCGTCCTCCTCCGTGAGCAGCACGCCGACCACGGAACGGATCTTGTCCTCGGGGATGGCGCCGACCCGCAGGAGGCGCGGCACCGACCCCGTCAGGTCCACGATCGTGGACGGGTCGGCATGCCCCGACCGGCCCCCGTCCAGGTACACCTGGACCGAGTCGCCGAGCATCTTCTCCGCCTCCTCGGCGGTGCGCGCGGCGGGCTCGCCCGACAGGTTCGCGCTGCTGACGGCGAGCGGCCCGGTCTCCTTGAGCACCTCCACGGCCAGCTCGTGCATCGGCATCCGCACGGCGACGGTGCCCTTGGTCTCGCCGAGGTCCCACATGAGGTTCTGGTTCGCGCGGAACACCAGCGTCAGCGCGCCCGGCCAGAACTCGTCGATGAGGTCCTGGCCGTAGGTGCCGAGATCCTCGACCAGCGCGGTCGCGGCCCGGACGGAGCCGACCAGCACGGGCGGCGGCATGTCGCGGCCGCGGCCCTTGGCGTCCAGCAGCGCCTGCACGGCGGCGGGCGTGAACGCGTCGGCGCCGACCCCGTACACCGTGTCGGTCGGCAGGACGACCAGCTCGCCGCGCCGCACGGCCGAGACGGCCTCGGCGATTCCACGGGTGCGCTCCATCGGCTCGGAGCAGTCATAACGTCGGCTCACGGTCGCCCGTCTTCCCATCTCGCGGCGCTCGTCCTCTGGCACGCCCCAGGATAGCCGCGCCGCGCGGCGTGCCCGCGCCGCATGCGGCTAGTCGGCGGCGAGGCGGGCGGTGACGAACCGGTCCCGGTTGGTGAGGTCGCGGCGGTTGCGGACGTCCCGCCAGCCGTTCTCCTCCGCGAAGATCCAGTACACGCCGTTGCCCTGCAGGTCGCTGTGCTCGACCGCGACGTAGCCGCCGGGGCGCAGCAGCCGGCGGGCGGTGCGCTCGACGACGCGGATCGCGTCCAGGCCGTCGTCGCCGCCGCCCCACAGCGCGTCCGCCGGGTCGTGGTCGCGGACGTCGGGGGGCACGTACTCCCACTCGCTCATCGGGATGTACGGCGGGTTGCTGACGACGAGGTCGACGGTGCCGTCCAGCTCCGGGAGGGCGGCGGCGAAGTCGTCGAGGTGCAGGCGGACGCGGCCGCGCTCGTCGAGTTCCTCGATGTTGCGGGTCGCGTGCACGAACGCCTTGGGGTCCTTCTCAACGGCGTGCACGCGTGCGCGGGGCGCCTCCAGGGCGATCGACAGGGCGATCGCGGCCGATCCCGTCCCGAGGTCGACGACCAGGGGGTCGCGGACGTCCATGTCGCGGAGCGTCTCCAGCGCCCAGCCGACCATCACCTCGGTCTCCGGGCGCGGGACGAACACGCCGGGGCCGACCTTCAGCTCCAAGTAGCGGAAGAACGCCCGGCCCGTGATGTGCTGGAGCGGCTCGCCGGCCTCGCGGCGCGCCACGAACTCCCAGAACCGGGCGTCGAACGCGCTGTCGGGCACGGCGTGCAGCTCGGAGCGCTTCACCCCGTGCACGGCCGCGGCCAGCTCCTCGGCGTCGGCGCGCGGCGACGCGGCCCCCGCGTCCGCGAGCCGCGCGGTCGCCCTGGCGATCTCGTCCAGCAGCAGCTTCATGCGCTCATGCCTCTGACCCTCGAGGGGGGACGACCCCCCACGCCCCCCGGTTCGCTGCGCTCATGACTTCTGTGCTTCGGCCAGCCGGCGTTCCATGTCCGCGTCGACCAGCGCCTGCGTCACGTTGTGCAGGTCGCCGTCGAGCACCTGGTCGAGGTTGTAGGCCTTGTAGCCCACGCGGTGGTCGGAGATCCGGTTCTCGGGATAGTTGTAGGTGCGGACCCGCTCGGACCGGTCCACGGTGCGGACCTGGCTCTTGCGCTCGGCCGCCGCGGCCGCGTCCGCCTCCTCCTGCGCCATCGCCAGCAGCCGGGACCGCAGGATCCGCAGCGCCTGCTCCTTGTTCTGCAGCTGGCTCTTCTCGTTCTGGCAGGAGACGACGACGCCGGTCGGCAGGTGCGTGATGCGGACCGCAGAGTCGGTGGTGTTGACGCTCTGCCCGCCCGGCCCGGACGAGCGGTACACGTCGATGCGGAGGTCGTTCGGGTCGATCTGGACGTCGACGTCCTCCGCCTCGGGCGTCACCAGGACGCCGACGGCGCTGGTGTGGATGCGGCCCTGCGACTCGGTCGCGGGCACCCGCTGCACCCGGTGGACGCCGCCCTCGTACTTCAGCCGCGTCCAGACGCCCTCGTCCTGGGAACCCTTCGCCTTCACCGCGACCGTGACGTCCTTGTAGCCGCCGAGGTCGGACGGGTGGGAGTCGAGGACCTCGGTCTTCCAGCCGACCCGTTCGGCGTAGCGGAGGTACATCCGCAGCAGGTCGCCCGCGAACAGCGCCGACTCCTCGCCGCCCTCGCCCGCCTTGACCTCCAGGATCACGTCCTTGGAGTCGTTGGGGTCGCGCGGGACGAGCAGCCGCCGCAGCCGTTCCTCCAGCTCGTCCTTGCGCTTGCCGAGATCCGCGGCCTCGGCCGCGAACGTCTCGTCCTCGCCGGCGAGCTCGCGGGCGGCGGCCAGGTCGTCCTCGGTGGACGCCAGCTCCCGGTGCGTCTCGACGATCGGCCGGAGCTCGGCGTACCGCTTGCCGAGCCGCCGCGCCAGGGCCTGGTCGGCATGGACGGACGGGTCGGAGAGCCGCCCCTCGATGTCGGCGTATTCGCTGATGAGTTCGTCGAGATTCACGGTGTGTCCTGGCCCGTTCCGGCCCGGGGGCCGCGGCGGCCTCCGGATGCCGACTCCGAACGGCCCGGGGACCTGGAGAGTCCCCGGGCCGCCCCTGGTCGCTGTGCGGCGCTCCGCGCCGCGCGGCTCGGCGCTACTTGCCGGCCTTCTTCTTGCCGAAGCGCTGCTCGAAGCGCGCCACCCGGCCGCCGGTGTCGAGGATCTTCTGCTTGCCCGTGTAGAACGGGTGGCAGTTCGAGCACACGTCGGCGTGGATCACGCCGTTCTCGGCGGTGCTGCGGGTCTCGAAGGTGTTGCCGCACGTGCACGTCACGGTCGTGACGACGTAGTCCGGGTGAATGTCGGGCTTCATGGGTTCTCCTCGCATGAGGCGGTCGCCGGGCGCCCCCGCTCGCACGGCCGTCCGGCGTGGTCGTTTCCACGCGACGGCGCCATGGGAGATCCGGGAGGCGTGAACCGGTACCGCAGCGGTTGCAGTCCAAGTGTGCCAGATACCCGAACGTGCCGAGGTCACCGGTCATTCCCGATCTCCGATCGGGTGGACCCCGGGTACCTGGCCGGTTCAGCCGTCGGCGCGGCCCAGGTAGGCGAGGACGGCCATCACCCGGCGGTGCCCGCCCTGCGCGGGCTGCAGGTCGAGCTTGGCGAAGATGTTGGAGATGTGCTTCTCCACCGCGCCCTCGGTGACGACCAGGCTCTCGGCGATGGCGCCGTTGGCGCGTCCCTGCGCCATCAGCCCCAGCACCTCCCGCTCGCGCGGCGTCAGCGCCTCCAGCGGGTCGCCGGTGCGGCGCCGGCCGAGCAGCTGGCCGATCACCTCCGGGTCGATGACGGTGCCGCCGGCGGCGATCCGGCGGACCGCGTCGATGAACTCCGCGACGTCCGACACCCGCTCCTTCAGCAGGTAGCCGACGCCCTCGGCGCCGCCGCCGATCAGGTCCGTCGCGTACCGCTCCTCCACGTACTGCGACAGGACGAGGATCGGCGTGCCGGGGCGGCGCTCGCGGACGGCCAGCGCCGCGCGCAGCCCCTCGTCGGTGAACGACGGCGGCATCCGCACGTCCACGATGGCGAGGTCCGGCTCGTGCTCCTCGACGATCCCGAGCAGCCCCGGGCCGTCCCCGACCGTCGCGACCGTCTCGATCGCCGCGTCCGCGAGCAGCCGGACGAGCCCTTCGCGCAACAGCACCGAATCCTCGGCGATCACTACCCGCATGCGCCCATTATCGGGCCTCGCGGGCGGCGCCGGGCCGCGTCACCCGGGGCTCACCAGGGGGTCACCAGGTGCAGGGCAGGTCCGCGCGGATGATCGTGGGCCCGCCGGGCGGGCTGTCCACGATGAGCATCCCGTCGATGGTGGCGGCCCGGTCGGCCAGCCCCGCCAGCCCGCCCCCGGTCCGCGCCACCGCCCCGCCGACCCCGTTGTCGGTCACCTCGACAACGACCCAGCGGTCCTCCCGGACGACCCGGACGGACGCGCGGGTCGCCCGCGCGTACTTGGCGATGTTGGCCAGCGCCTCGGCGACGATGAAGTAGGCGATGCTCTCCACCGCGGCCGGCGGCCGCTCCGGCAGGTCGACGGAGACCTCGACGGGCACCGGCGCCCGCCCGGCCAGCCCGGACAGCGCCGGGTCCAGGCCGCGGTCGGTGAGGATCGCCGGGTAGATGCCGCGGGCGAGGTCCCGCAGCTCGGTGATGGCCTCCTTGGTGCCGGCGTGCGCCTGCTCGATCAGCGCCCGCGCGCCCTCCGGGTCGTCGTCGAGCTTCGCGCGGGCGCGGCCGATGTCCATCGCGACGGCCAGCAGCCGCTGCTGCGCGCCGTCGTGCAGGTCCCGCTCGATGCGGCGGCGCTCGAACTCCGCGGCGTCGACGCCGCGCGCCCGGCTGGCCCGCAGGTGCGCGGTCCGCTCCCGCAGCTCCATGTTCTCCGCCTGGGACGCGCTCGGACCGAGCATCAGCCGGGCCCACGCCGCGTGCGCGATCGCCATCCCGCGCGTCACGTACATCGCCGCCGCCAGGACGACCAGTCCCGCCGCCGACACCGGCAGCGCCTCGAACGGGTTCCCGGACCAGTACGTCACCGGCCCGAGGTTGATCTCCATGCCGCCGCCGAACAGCACGATCAGCGGCATGAACAGCAGCGTGCCCGTCAGCGCCCACGCGACGGCCGACACCATGAACTCCACCAGCGCGATGGGGAACAGCAGGACGAGGTAGGCGAGGTCCTTCCAGGTGGCGGGGTCGGCGGCCATCGACTTCAGCCGGACGAACGGGTTGCGGCCCTCCGGCCGCGGCCGGTACGGGTCGGGGACGGTGACGCCGAACGCGGCCCGCACCAGCCGGCGGTCCAGCCGCGCGCCGAACCGCCACGCCACCATCAGCAGCGCGAGCAGCGGGAACCCCACCCAGATGATCAGGGTGCCCAGCGACAGCGCCAGCCCGACGGCCAGGACGACGAACCAGCCGAGCCCGAACGCCAGGCTCACCGCCAGGTACAGCGCGGACGTCCAGGTCACGGCGGACCGGGCCATCGCCGCGGGCCGCCACGGGCCGTCCACGACGGACGCGGCGCGGCCGCCCGCCCGGGTCGCGCCCCCACCGGGGCTCCCGGCGCGCGCCGTCGGGTCCCCGGCGCCCCCGATGTCCCTGCTCAGCTCGCCCACGTCGTCCCTCCACGCCCGTTCCAACCTACGGTGCAAGCCTGCCTTCCGGGGCGCCCGGCCACCATGGAGGTCCCCGCCGGATCGGGGTGGGGCTAGCCCCACCATCGGCCTCCGGCACCGGTCCCGCCGTCCGGCGGCGGGACGCGGAACGCCACCGTCCGGGACGCGGAACGCCCCCGCCCGGGTCCCGGGCGGGGGCGTCGCGGCGCGTGGATCAGCGGTCGTCGGAGACCGTCGTCTTCTGCACCTGCAGCAGGAACTCGGCGTTGGACTTGGTCTCCTTCATCTTCTCGATGAGGAGCTCCAGCGCCTGCTGGGTGTCGAGGGCGTGCAGCACCCGGCGCAGCTGCCAGACGACCCGCAGCTCCTCCGGCGCCATGAGGATCTCCTCCTTGCGGGTGGACGACTGGTCGACGTCCACCGCCGGGAAGATCCGCTTGTCCGCGAGCGACCGGTTGAGCTTCAGCTCCATGTTGCCGGTGCCCTTGAACTCCTCGAAGATGACCTCGTCCATCCGGGAGCCGGTCTCGACCAGCGCGGTGGCGAGGATCGTCAGCGAGCCGCCGTTCTCGATGTTGCGGGCCGCGCCGAAGAACCGCTTGGGCGGGTACAGCGCGGTCGAGTCGACACCACCGGACAGGATGCGGCCGGACGCCGGCGCCGCCAGGTTGTAGGCCCGGCCGAGGCGGGTGATCGAGTCGAGCAGCACGACGACGTCGTGGCCCAGCTCCACCAGCCGCTTCGCGCGCTCGATCGCCAGCTCGGCGACCGTGGTGTGGTCCTCGGCGGGACGGTCGAAGGTCGAGTGGATGACCTCGCCCTTCACCGTCCGCTGCATGTCGGTGACCTCTTCCGGACGCTCGTCCACGAGGACGACCATCAGGTGGCACTCCGGGTTGTTCTTGGTGATCGCGTTGGCGATCGCCTGGAGCACCATCGTCTTGCCGGCCTTCGGCGGCGACACGATCAGCCCGCGCTGGCCCTTGCCGATCGGCGAGACCAGGTCGATGATCCGGGTGGTCAGGATGCCCGGGTCGGACTCCAGCCGCAGCCGCTCCTGCGGGTACAGCGGGGTCAGCTTGGAGAAGTCGACGCGGCCCTTGGCCTGCTCCGGCTCCATCCCGTTGACGGTGTCGAGCCGCACGAGCGCGTTGAACTTCTCGCGCCGCTCGCCCTCGCGGGCCTGCCGGACGGCGCCGGTGATGACGTCGCCCTTGCGGAGGCCGTTCTTGCGGACCTGCGCCAGCGAGACGTACACGTCGTTCGGGCCGGGCAGGTAGCCGGTGGTGCGGACGAACGCGTAGTTGTCGAGGATGTCGAGGATGCCCGCGACCGGGATCAGGACGTCGTCCTCGCTGATCACCGGCTCCTCGTAGCGCTCGCGGCCGCCGCGGCCACGGTTGCGCTCGCGGAACCGGCGCCCGCGCCGGCTGCGGCCGCCCTCGTCGTCGTCGTGCTGGCCGCCGCCGCCCTGGCTCTGGCCGCGCTGCCGGCCGCCGCCGTCGCGGTCGCTCCGGTCACCGCGCTCGCCGCGGTCACCACGGTCACCACGCTCACCGCGGTCGCCACGCTCACCACGTTCGCCGCGGTCGCGGCCCTCGCCGCGCTCACGGCCGCCGCGCTGGCGCTGCCGCCCGCTCTCGCGGCCCTCGCGCCCGTCCCGGCCCTCGCGGCCGCCGTCGCGGCCGGACTCGCGGCCGCCCTGGGCCTCGCCGTCCTCGGAGCCGCCGCCCTGGGCCGCGGCGGGCTCCCGGTTCTGCCGGTCGTTCTGCCGGTCGCCGCGCTCGCCCCGGCCCTCGGACGCCCCCCGGTCCTGCTTGTCCGCCGCGCGCGCGCTCTGCCGGCCGCCCTGCCGCTCGGCCTTCTCGGGCCGGCCTTCCTGCTTGTCGGCCTGCCGGTCGGCGGCGGGCTGCTCGGCCGCGGCCTCGGGGATCGCGACCTGCTCGGCCGTCTCGCGCTTCGCCGCGGCGCGGGTGCGGCGCGGGCGCTCGGCCTTGGCCGTCTCGGCCTTGCCGGCGTCCTGCGCGCCCTTGCCCGCGGCGGCCTCGCCGGCCCCGGCGGCGGCCTTGGCAGCGGCTCCCTGCTCGCCCGCCGAGCCCTGCCCCTGGCCGCCCTGCTTCTCCTGGATGGCCGCGATGAGCTGGCTCTTGCGCATCCCGGTCACACCGGTGATGCCGAGGCTGGACGCGAGAGCCTTGAGCTCGGGCAGCACCATGGCGGACAGGCCCGTGCCGCTCCGGCGGCGCCGGGGGGCGGTGGGCTCCGCGCCGTTCTGCGCGGCGTCGGCCGCGGGTGCCGTGCTGGATGCGTCCGTAAGGAGTTCGCTGGATTCGCTCACTAAGGGTCCTTCCCAGGGAGCGGGCGTCGGCCGGCGTTCGGCCAGTCAACCCGGTAATACGGCCCGGCGGGGGCGCCGAGTCGGGCTCCGCTGATCACGATGGGGCCGGGATCGGCGATTTTCTGGGCACAGCCAGATGATGGACGGGACGGTTCGCTCGCACGTGTCCCCGCTACCGCCACGTCCGAAGTTTCGCTGGAATGCCTGACAACGGAATGTCACGGTGTCGGGGAGCCTGGTACGCGGGACCGACACGGCCGGAGGGCCGGACAGGCGACGCGCGGCTGACGAGCACGCTGCCCCGAACGGGGCATCTGGTGCGGCAATCAGCCTAACATCACCAGGGCACACTGCTATTCCCCAGAGGTCGATGTCTTCGCATTTTACCTAGGTGGATCTTGCGGGGACCCGCACCGGCCGGAGCGCCGCGACGGCCCGGACCGCACCCGGCCCGCCCCGGCGCCGCGTCAGCTCCGGCGGCCGGGTTCACCGGGCACGACGCATGCGCCGCGGGTCGCGACGTCCAACGGGTGTTCGTGCCACCCATTACCCACTCGCGCAGCCATCGAATCAACTCGTGATGCGTTTGTGAAGGCCAGGACAGTCGGTCCTGCCCCCGAAATCACCGCGGGCACTCCGGCGGAACGCAGCCGTTCGACGAGTTCCGCGGACTCCGGCATCGCGGGGGCGCGGTAATTCTGGTGCAGCCGGTCCTCCGTCGCGTCCAGCAGCACCGCGTCGCCGAGGCCGTCGCGCAGCGCGGCGACGAGCAGCGCGGCGCGTCCGGCGTTGGCGGCGGCGTCGGCGTGCGGGACGGTCTCGGGCAGCAGCCCGCGCGCCCGCTCGGTCGCCAGGCGCTGCTCGGGAACGAACGCCACCACCTGCCTGACCTGCGGTTCCAGCCGGACGAGGCGCGCGCCGTCCGGGGTCGTCCAGGCGATGGTGAGGCCGCCCGCGAGGCACGGCGCGACGTTGTCGGGATGCCCCTCGATGTCGGTCGCGAGGCGCAGCGCGGCGTCGTCGTCCATGAGGTCGCCGTGCGGGTGCAGCGCGCGCGCCGCGACGATCCCCGCGACGATGGCGGCCGACGACGAGCCGAGCCCCCGGCTGTGCGGGATGCGGTTGCGGCACCGCAGACGGATGCCCTTCGGCTGGCCGGCCGGTTGGCCGGGTCCGGCCGCGGCGAGGTCGTCCAGCACGTCGAAGGTCCGGCGCAGCACCTTCACGATCAGGTGCCGCTCGCCGCGGTCGGCGACCTCGGCGCCCTCGCCGTCCACCTCGATGGACACCCCGTCTCCGGCCAGCGCCACCTCGACGTCGTCGTACAGCGCCAGCGCGAGGCCGAGCGAGTCGAAGCCCGGCCCCAGGTTGGCGCTCGTCGCCGGCGTCCGCACCAGGACGGACCGCTCCGGCGCCCCCATCAGGTGAGGCCGAGCGCGGAGGCCGCCTCGTGGGCGTCGACGCGGACGACGGTCGGCGCCGGCGCGCCGGAGATCGCCCAGTCGGGGTCCTTCAGGCCGTTGCCGGTCACCGTGCAGACCACCCGCGTCCCGGGCTTCACCACGCCCTGCTCGGCGGCCTGGAGCAGGCCCGCGACGCTCGCCGCGGACGCCGGCTCCACGAACACGCCCTCCTCCCGGGCGAGCAGCCGGTAGGCGGCGAGGATCTGCCGGTCGGTGACCGAGTCGATCGCGCCCCCCGACTCGTCGCGCGCCGCGATCGCGAGGTGCCAGGACGCGGGGTTGCCGATCCGGATCGCGGTCGCGATCGTCTGCGGCTTCAGCACCGGCTCGCCCTTGACGAACGGGGCCGCGCCGCTGGCCTGGAAGCCCAGCATGCGGGGCGTCCGCGTGGCGACGCCGTCGGCGGCGTACTCCTTGTAGCCCATCCAGTACGCCGAGATGTTGCCGGCGTTGCCGACGGGCAGGCAGTGCACGTCCGGCGCGTCGCCGAGCGCGTCCACGATCTCGAACGCGGCGGTCTTCTGGCCCTGCAGCCGGTACTTGTTGACCGAGTTGACCAGCGCCACCGGATAGTCGACGGACAGCTTGCGGGCCAGCTCCAGGCAGTCGTCGAAGTTGCCGTCCACCTGCAGCAGCCGCGCGCCGTGCACCAGCGCCTGCGCCAGCTTCCCCATCGCGATCTTGCCGTTGGGGACGAGCACCGCGCACGTCATCCCGGCCCGCACCGCGTACGCGGCGGCCGACGCCGAGGTGTTGCCGGTCGAGGCGCAGATGACCGCCTTGGCGCCGTCCTCGGCCGCCTTGCTGATCGCCATCGTCATCCCGCGGTCCTTGAACGAACCGGTCGGGTTGAGGCCCTCGACCTTCAGGTGCACCTCGCAGCCGGTCAGCTGGGAGAGCCGGACGGCCGGCACCAGCGGCGTGCCGCCCTCCAGCAGCGTCACCACGGGCGTCGCGTCCGTCACCGGAAGCCGGTCGCGGTATTCCTCGATGAGGCCGCGCCACACGCGGGCGTTCCCGTTCACGTCAGTGTCTCCTTGGCTGACCTGCGAATGTGGACCCGGATTCTACCGGGATCTCACTCCTCGCCCTCGACGCGCATGACGCTGGCGACCTCGCGGACGCTGTCCAGCCCGCGCAGCCCCTCGACGACCGCCGACAGGGCCGCGTCCGGCGCCCGGTGCGTCACCACCACGAGCTGCGCCTCCTCGCCCAGCCCCACCTGCCGGACGGCCTGGATCGACACCTCGTGCCGGGCGAACTCCTCCGCGACGGTGGCGAGCACGCCCGCCTCGTCCGTCACGTCCAGGTGGATGTAGTAGCGGGTGACGGTCTCGCCCATCGGCAGCACCGGGAGCTTCGCGTACGTCACCTCGACCGGGCCCGGCGTGCCGCCGACGACGTTGCGCGCCACCGCGACCAGGTCGCCGAGCACCGCCGACGCCGTCGGGGCGCCGCCCGCGCCCGCGCCGTAGAACATCAGCGACCCCGCCGACTCCGCCTCGACGAACACCGCGTTGTAGGCCTCGCGGACGCTCGCGAGCGGATGCGTCCGCGGGATCATCGCCGGGTACACCCGCACCGACACCCCGCGCCCGTTCCGGCCGTCCCGGCCGTCCCGCGCGGCGACGTCCGAGGGGACGCGCTCGCAGATCGCGAGGAGCTTCACCACGCAGTCCATGCCCTTGGCGCCCGCCACGTCCGCCGCGGACACCTCGGTGATGCCCTCGCGGTGCACGTCCGCCGCCGTCACGGGGGTGTGGAACGCGAGCTGCGCGAGGATCGCCGCCTTCGCCGCCGCGTCGAAGCCCTCCACGTCCGCCGTCGGGTCCGCCTCCGCGTACCCGAGCGACTGCGCCTCCTCCAGCGCCTCGTGGAACCCGGCCCCGGCGGAGTCCATCTGGTCGAGGATGTAGTTCGTCGTGCCGTTGACGATGCCGAGCACCCGGTGCACGTGGTCGCCGACCAGCGACTCCCGCAGCGGCCGCAGCAGCGGGATCGCGCCCGCCACCGACGCCTCGTAGTACAGGTCGGCGCCGTACTCGCGGGCCGCGGCGAACAGCGTCGCCCCGTCCTCGGCCAGCAGCGCCTTGTTCGCGGTGACGACCGACTTGCCGGTCTTCATCGCCTCCAGGATCAGCGTCCGGGCCGGCTCGATCCCGCCGATCACCTCGACGACGATGTCCACGTCGTCCCGCGTGACCAGCGCCTGCGCGTCCGTCGTGACCAGCTCCGGGTCGACGCCCGCGCGGACCCGCTCGGGCCGCCGCACCGCGACCCCGGCCAGCTCCAGCGGCGTCCCCACCCGCGCCGCGAGATCGTCGGCCTGCTCGCGCAGCAGCCGGACGACCTCGCTGCCGACGACGCCGCATCCCAGCAGCGCGACCCGCAGCGGGCCACGTTCGGGTTTCACGCTCCGACCTCCGCATCCGCATCCAGCCGCAGCAGGTCCTCGGCGGTCTCCCGGCGGACGATCACGCGCGACCTGCCGTCCTTCACCGCCACCACGGCGGGCTTCGGGACGTGGTTGTAGTTACTGGCCATCGATCGACAGTACGCACCGGTCGCGGCCACCGCCACCAGGTCCCCCGCCGCAATATCTTCGGGGAACCAGAGGTCCCGCACGACGATGTCCCCGCTTTCGCAGTGCTTGCCGACAAGCCTACTGAGCATGGGGGACGCCTCGGACGACCGGCTGGCGAGCGCGCCGGTGTACTCGGCGCCGTACAGGGCGGTCCGCAGGTTGTCGCTCATCCCGCCGTCCACCGACACGTACGTCCGCAGCCCCTCGACGTCCTTCACCGTGCCGACCTCGTACAGCGTCACGCCGCCCGGGCCGATGATCGCCCGGCCCGGCTCCACCGTCAGCCGCGGCATCGCCAGCCCGTACGCCCGGCACTCGTGCGCCACGATCTCCCGGAGGCCGTCCGCCATCGACTTCGGGTCGTGCGGCTCCTCCCCCGGCACGTACGCGATCCCGTAGCCGCCGCCGAGGTCCAGCTCCGGCAGCTCGATCCCGTGCTCGTCGCGGATCGCCACCAGCAGCTCCGCCAGCCGGTGCGCCGCGACCTCGAACCCGTCCACGTCGAAGATCTGCGACCCGATGTGGCTGTGCAGCCCCACCAGCTCCAGCTGCCTGAGCGCCAGCACCCGCCGGACCGCCTCCAGCGCCGCCCCGGAGCTGCGGGAGAAGCCGAACTTCTGGTCGTCGTGGGCGGTCGCGATGAACTCGTGGGTGTGCGCCTCGACACCCGTCGTGACCCGCACCATCACCTTCGGCCGGACGCCCCGCTCCTGCGCCAGGTACCCGAGCCGCGCGATCTCCTCGAACGAGTCGACCACGATCCGCCCGACCCCGACCTCCAGGGCCTTGTCCAGCTCCCAGGACGCCTTGTTGCTGCCGTGCAGCGTGATCCGCTCCGTCGGGAAGCCCGCCGCCAGCGCCACGGCCAGCTCGCCGCCGCTGCACACGTCCAGCCCGAGACCCTCCTCGTGCAGCCACCGCGCCACCGCCGTGCACAGGAACGCCTTGCCCGCGTAATGCACGTCACCATCGTGGAACGCCGCCGCGTACTCCCTCGCCCGGGACCGCACGTCCTCCTCGTCATAGACGTACAGGGGCGTCCCGTACTCCTTCGCCAGGTCCCGCACATCGACGCCGCCGATCGTCAGCACGCCGTCCGCACGGGCCGCGCCGCGCGGCCACACGTGCGCGTCCAGGGCGTTCAGGTCGTCCGCCGGCCCCGCCGGGTGGTCTTCGGGCAGGACGTCCGCGTGCCGGGGCCCGGCAGGGTGAACTCGACTCATATCCGCTCTCTAGGGGTCTCACCGATCATCTTCAGGCCGTTGCCGAGGGCGACGCGCGCGGCCCGCGCCAGTCCGGCGCGCCCCGCGTGCACCGCCCCGGGTTTCTCGCCCCCCAGGGGCACGGCCGGGCACCGCTCATGGACGTCGTGGTACGCCCCGGCGACCCTCTCCAAGCAGAACGCCAGCGGCCTGGCGTCGCCTTCCCGTTCGGCCTGCGCGGCCCGTCCCGGCACCTCCGCGAGGGCCCCCACCAGCCGCGTCTCCGCGTCCGCGGGCTCCACCAGGGCGCCTTCGCCGACCCCGAGCTCCTGGGCCCAACGCCCGACCCAGCAGGCCCGCGCGTACGCGTACCGGACCGAGAACCCGGGGTTCTCGAACGTCCGCGGCCGATCGTCCCACCCGAACCGGGGGACGCGGGCCAAGCCGTAACCGGGATCCCGCAGGATCCCCTCCACCACGTCCGCCGCCGGAACCTCGACCCGCACGAACCCGCGCCCGCTGACGGTCCCCCCGACCCGCGCCGCGATCGCCTCGGGCCCTATCCCCAGCACCAGCGCCACGGGACTCTCGAAGACCCCGGCGCCGCAGGCGAGGACGAGCACCTCGTCGGGCACCGCGACGTCCAGCCCGCCCGCGGCGACGGCATCGCGCGCCGCCGCCACCAGGGCATCGCTCACCTCGGCCGGAGTCACTCTGGTGAGACTATCCGACCACTATCTGGACACCGCAGCGAGTTTCCGCACCGTCTGGATCAACTGGTTCGGGTCGAACGGCTTCGTCACATAGGCGTCCACACCGATCTCGTGCCCGCGCCTGACGTCGTGCTCCTGCGCCCGCGCCGTGATCATCACGACCCGGATGTGCGCGGTCCCCGGGTCCTCCCGGAGCCGGACCGCCGTCACCCACCCGTCCAGCCGCGGCATCATCACGTCCAGCGTGATCACGTCCGGCCGCACCTCGACCACCTTCTCCAGGCAGTCCTGACCGTCCACCGCGGTCGAGACCTCGAACCCCTCGAGTTGCAGGTTCACGGCGATGAGCTGCCGGATCACCTCGTCGTCGTCGACGACCAGCACGCGTCCCAGAGGCTCGGTCACGGCCTCGAAGTTAGTCGACTCCACCCTGGAACGCACGGCGAACGTCCACGTACGCGTCACCCCGCCAACCCTGGTAACCTTCAACACGCGCCGCACAGCGACGCAAGGGCCCCCTTAGCTCAGGGGATAGAGCAACGGCCTCCGGAGCCGTGTGCGCAGGTTCGAATCCTGCAGGGGGCACCCACAGATCACCAGCAGAAACCCGTTACGACCTGGGAAAACAGGCCGGACGGGTTTTTCCATTTGTGCAGCCCTGTGCAACCAGCCGCCGCCAATGGCCGCCATCTGTGGGCTCACTGTGAAACAGACATCCCGGCGCCCCACGATCGAGGCCGCCGATGACGCGCGCCAGGGCGCCCCGCGGCCACGTCCAGATCCCGCGCTCGCTCATCTACTCCCCCGACCACAGCGGCCTGGCCGTCTGGACGTGGGCGATGTACGAGACCCTCATGCCCCACGGCCTGGACGGCGGCCGAGCCCCCGCCACAGCCCGCCGCCGCTTCCTGGCCGAACGAGCAGGCAGCGTCCTACACCGCCCCCACGAGACCAGCGAACGCTACGCCCCGTCTCCGCCTAGACCCTCGACATGGTCTGGGCCGGACGCCGCCGCCTCGCCGACACCATCTCGGCCGAAGCCTGGCGCCTCTATACAGCCGCGGTAGACCGCGCCCACCGCAACGGCAAGCCCCACCCCTTCGACGCCACCACGTCCCGCCTCGCCTCAGCCCTGAACGCTCCAAGGCCACCGCCAGCCGCCGCTTGACCGAGTTGAAAAGGGCCGGCCTCTTCGAGGCAAGAAGGACTCACATCTACCGTCCAGTGGCTGGGGCAAGCTCATCCTCGCCCACAACAAGCCCATTGCCGGCAAGGCCTGAACGGGCAGCGGCCAGGTTCACAAGGACCGTGGCCTCAAGGGCCGCGGTCGCCGCGAAGTCCGCGTGGTGTGCATCCCGCCCCGAGCTGGTCGAGTTGCTTCGCGAGCACATCCGTCGGTTCGGCGTCGTGCCGGAGGGCCGACTCTTCCGCTCCGTCAATGGCGGGATCATCCATCCCTCGACGTACTGGCGCGTTTGGCAGCGTGCCCGCGTGATCGGCCTGGGTTCTGACGAGCGGAAGTCATCCGTCCTGGGCCGCCCGTACGACCTTCGCCACGGTGGCGTGTTTTGGCGCCTGTATGCCAGCGTCCCGGCCCCTCAGGTGGCCGAGTGGGCGGGTTACAGCCTCGAAGTGCTGCAGAAGATCTACGCCAAGATCGTCGCCGGATTCGACGACGTCTGATTCCAGCGTATGGACGACGTGCTGGACGGCCGCCCCGGCTCCACCATCGGGGGAGACAACTTATACGTCGGAGTCGCGGCCTCGGGGGCGCCGGCCGTCTACCCCGGACTACGGCAGCGGCTTGCGCATCAGCGTGCACATCGTTTCGTATCGGGTCGTGGTTCCGTCCGGACCCCCCACCTCCCACGAGTCAGGCGCGCTCCCGTAGGCGACGTAGCCGAGCCGCTCATACAAGGCGCGGGCCCGCGGGTTGCTCTCTTCGACGCCGAGTTCAGCGCTGTCCAGCCCGCGAGCGCGGATCCGCTGCTCGGCAGCCTGAATCAGAATGGTGCCGATCCCGCACGACTGCAACGCCTCATGCACGGCCAGTTGCCAGAGGGTTCCCGCGCCGGGCGTCTTGGCGTAGTCGACTCCGCCGACCGCCACCGGCAGACCGGAAGGCGTGCAGACGGCGAGGTAGTCCACCTCGCCACGCGCGGCCCGATCCAGAGCCTTGGCCATGCTCACCAGGTGAGTGGCAGACCCGGACCAAGCGCACGAGGGAAGATCCTCATGGGTCAGGTCGCGGACGGTCAGCGACACCGTGATGTCGGGCATGAGCACTACCTCTCGCTCTCCGGTGACCCAGCGGTGGCGGGGCCGGCTAACGCTAACGCCGGACGTCTTCACGACGCGATCGAGTTCGCCAAGCATCAACTCTCAGCGCGGGGCCAGGGGCCAACCGCGAAACGACACCAGCGGCAGCGTTCCTGCCGGTCAGAACCTTGTATATGCGGCCGTGTGCCAGCGGAAGCCACCGTTCATCGCCGTTCACGGAACATACGTGGAACAGCACCGAGGTCATCTCACCAGGTCAGCCCGGGCCATATGCGAAGGGCTCTTTACAGAGCGCCGAGGTGAAGGGCGACCGCCTGACGAGTGGGAAGATCAGGTCGCGCGACGTCACCTGAACTGGCAGCTTCAATACAGGCGCGGGCCCCTTCTTCGTGGCCGACGAGCACTTGGACGAGTTCGCGGCGACCCACTCCGGCATGATCGGTGAGGCGCACCCGGCACGTGCGCACGGTGCCAGCAGGTCGGCAGCGTGCTTTTCTCGTGGATTCCGGCAGCGCGGTGTCTTCATGGCCAAGGGCACCTCCATCAACCTGACCGCAACTGCCGGCGCGTGGCAGAGCGGCAGTGGGCTCGCAGCACTGCGGGCTTCACGACCTTCGCCCACCGGTGCGATGCAAGATCAAAGAAACCGTCGAGCACGCCCTGTGATTCCTACGGAGTATCAACCACCGCCAGATACATGATCGCGTGTGGCCGCAATTGCTCCTTGACGCTCCTATGGCGCTCGCTCATGTTGACGTCGTGAGCACAGCGCAACAGCCGACGACCTCGCGCGGCAAGCGGGCGGCCGACATCATCGCGGTCATAGCCGGTCTCGCAGGCATCGCGGGCCTCGCGATTACCGGTGGCAAACTGGCCTATGCGCACTTTCATCCGGCGGAACCGCAGCGGACCGCCCTGCATGTCTTCGATCCATGGGAGGGGCGCGGAGAGGACATACGGAATCCGTCACTCACAGCGGGTTGCGATCAGCCCTCCCGAGCCAAGTTCGCTGCGAACACCCACCGCTGCTTCTTGAGCGACCACACGGTCGAAGACCCCTGCTTTGAACCCTCCTTCGGCGACGGTTTCGAAGATCTGAAAGGAAAGGAGATCATCTGCGTCGGCGCCCCTTGGGAGCACGCCCGAGCAGCGCGCCTGGACGGACCGCCGCACAACATCACGGACACGACATCCCCGCCATCAGCGGGAAAGGAGAGCGCCGAAACACTCTGGGCCTTCCAACTGGCCAACGGCGATCATTGCCTACACCATCCTGAAGGCGTGCAAGAATACATCAACGGACGTCCCGTTCTCTTTCAGTGCCAGCGAGGAAACGTTCTTGATGTGAGCACGAAAGGTCCGCTCTGGCGTGCCACATACTTCAAGAAGAGAGCCCGAGAAAGTGACGACATAGCGCTCAAGAAGGCATGGTTCTAGGGGGCCGGACGTACGGGCGGCGCTCTCTAAAGGAGAGTCGCTGACGGACGGCATCGCACGACAATGACTGAGCCGGTCGTTCGGGCCATGTACGGCCCTTTTCGCGATAGGTCGCCGCTCGATGAATCCTTGCGGCGGCCCGGCGGTGTGGCATCCGCCGGGCCACCGGGTGGTCAGAGGTCGAGGCCGCCGGCTTCTACGCGGGCGAGGGGCCGACGGCGCCCGTCTTGGCCTGGTCTGGACGTCATA
Organism: Actinomadura sp. RB99; assembly: GCF_014706005.1. Classification (NCBI taxonomy): domain Bacteria; kingdom Bacillati; phylum Actinomycetota; class Actinomycetes; order Streptosporangiales; family Thermomonosporaceae; genus Actinomadura; species Actinomadura sp. RB99. The sequence continues at coordinate 67,333 of NZ_JABMCA010000038.1, forward strand.
GTGGGGCGAAAGTGGTGGTTGAGGGGGGATTGTCGGTGGGGGCGACGAGGACTCGGCCGTCGGAGAGGTTGTAGAACCAGCCGTGGACGCGCAGGCGGCCGTGGGCGAGGCCGCGGGCGACCTTGGGGTAGCGGCGGAGCTTCTCCAGCTGGGCCAGGAGGTGGAGTTGCCCGGGATCGGCCGGCGTTGGGGCCGCGGGGCGGCGAGGACGCTGGTTGGTGCGGGTGAGCCACCACCAGGTGGTGAACGCGCTGATGGAGAGGCCCCCGGGCCTCAGCGTGCGGACGGCTCCGCAGTCGGAGTGGCCGCAGACCACGATGTCGGTGACGCCAAGGACGCACACCGCGTATTCGATGGTGGCGGCTTCACCGGTGGGGCGGCCGGGCCGGTGGGGCGGGACGACGTTGCCGACGTTGCGCAGCTCGAAGAGCTGGCCCGGTCGGGCTCCGGTGAGGAAGGCCGGAGAGACGCGGGCGTCGGAGCAGGCGATGAACAGCGCTTCGGGTCGTTGCGGCGCCGCGGTGCTCCTTGCGGTCTGGGGACGGGGGCTCGTGGACGGGTGCGGGGTGATGGTGCGGGCATGCCGGATCAGCGACTCCATGGCGGGTCTCCCACGGTCGATGGAATGAGGGGATCATCGGCGACATCGCGCCGCGCAGGGCTCGGCCCCGGGCGCGTGGCGTTTGATCAGAGTCGGAAGATCTGCAGCGATGACGGCGTCAAGGAACGCGCCGAATGCGGCTGGGCACGCCATCTCCCCAGCGATGAGCGCGAGAGCCCTGCCCCGCGTTCTAGGCCCGCTTCGGACGCGGCCGCGCCGGGATGGCAGCCGGCGACGGTCGGGGCCTCGCCGACGAGTCGCTGGCGTGGTGCGATGCCTCGCTCGCATTGGCCTGCGGTGCACCAGCGGGGGTGGGCGTCCTTCCCTCCATGGGAGGCGGCGGCCATCGTGTCCGCCATCAGGGCGACGGACGCGACGCCTTTCGCGAAGGCCTCCGACCGTGCGGCCTGTTCGAGCTGGGAGCCCGCCAGGGGCAGGCGCGCGGTCTCGTGGTGCCCGTCGGGATTGGCGGCGAGGTGGCCGGTGAGCAGCAGGGCGAGCACCAGCACCAGCAGGCGTGTCGTGCGGGTGAGGCAGGTCGCCATCCTGGTGTCCATCCGATCCTCGGAACCCTGGTGCCAAGCCACCGAATATCACTGTATGTAGCTAATCGTAGAGCATGCATTACCCAAAGTCACCACCAACAACCCCGGGAGACGTCGGCGTCGCCCTCCGACCACAGGGCCAGGCGGCTAGCGCTGGCGTTTGGACACTCTGAGCTGCGGCGATGCCGGTGATTGACATTATGCAGGTGAATGCCTGCATAATGGGTGACGTGAATCGGGAAGCCACTGCGATGGACGCGGCCTTCAAGGCGCTGGCCGATCCGACCCGACGGCTGCTGCTCGACCGGCTTCGGGAGCGCAACGGGCAGACGCTGGGCGAGCTGTGCGAGCGCCTGGAGATGGCGCGCCAGTCGGCGACGCAGCACCTGAACGTGCTGGTCGACGCCGGCCTCGTGACCGTGGTGCGGCGCGGGCGGCAACGGCTGCACTACCTCAACCCGGCACCGATCCACGAGATCGAGCAGCGCTGGATCGCGGAGTTCGAGAGGCCGCGGCTGGAAGCGCTCAGCGCCATCCGGAACCAAGCCGAGGAGTACGCCATGACCGAGACGGCCGTATCCGTGCCGACCTACGTGTACGTCACCTACATCCGCGCGAGCGCCGAGCAGGTGTGGCGCGCGCTGACCGACGCCGATCTGACCGCGCGCTACTGGGGGCACGCCAACGTCTCCGACTGGCAGCCGGGGTCGTCCTGGGAGCACCGGCGCACGGACGGTTCGGGGGCCGTCGACGTCGTCGGGCGGGTCCTGGAGGCGGAGCCGCCGACCCGTCTCGTGATCACCTTCGAGGACCGTCCGGACGCCGAGCTGGAGCGGGAGCCGTCGGTGGTCACGTTCCTCGTCGAACCGCACGAGGAGATCGTCCGGCTGACGGTGACCCACGAGAACCTGCCCGACAAGGAGATGCTGAACGGGATCTCGCAGGGGTGGCCCGCCGTGCTGGCGAACCTCAAGTCCCTGCTCGAGACCGGTGACGTCCTTCCGCAGGCCCCCTGGGAGATGTGACGTCCCGTGGAGAGCACCCGGCTTGAGGCGGCCTACCGAGGGCTGCTCGACGCCGCCGTCACCGTGGACGGGGCGGTCGCGGCGCCGCCGCCCGGTGAGTGGACGGCCGACCAGATCCTGGCGCACGTCTCGCTCATCACGTCGGCCACGATCGCGGCGGCGTCGGCGGTCGCGTCCGGTGTCCACACCGCGTACGACAACCGCGTCGCGCTCGACGCCTGGACCATCGACCGCGTCATCGCGCTCGCGGGCGGCGGCGCCGGGCTCCGCGACCGCGTCCGGCGGCAGGCGGACGCCCTGTGCGCGCTCAGCGGGCCGGCGTTGAGCGACGCGGAACTCGACACACCCGTGCCCACGCGGCTGCTGTCCAACGGCGCCTGCCTGGTCGATCAGCCCCTGCCGCTGCGGGACCTCCTCACGGGGCTCGCCGAGACGGAACTGCCCGGCCACACGCAGCAGATCCTGTCCCTCGTCACCGCGCCCGCGGGCCTCTGAGCGCCGCGCCCCGAGCGCGGCGGGGGACGGTCCTCGACCAAGGCTTTGCCATCGGCGGCAGGTCGGCGGACCGGTGGCGGGGCGCCCCGACCATACGGTTCTGCCAGTCCCGACGTCGCTGGGAGATCGTGTGTCGTCCATCGCGCCCGGCCGCCGCCCCGCCGGCCTGGGCCGCCTCGGCTCGTTCTGCGCCCGCCACCCCGGCTGGGTGCTCGCCGCGTGGCTCGTCCTGCTGGTGGCCGCGCTCGGCGGCCGCAAGGCCGTCGCCCCCGTCTTCAGCGACCAGGTCAGCCTGCCCGGCACGCAGTCCGATACCGGCGCCGGCCTGCTCGCCGCGTCCGACCCCGCCGCCGGGCGGCCCAGCGGGGTCGTGGTGTTCCACGTCGGCGCCGGCACCGTGGCGGCGCACCGGCAGGCGGTCGACCAGAGCCTCGACGACCTGCGCGCGCTGCCGCACGTCACCGGTCTCTCCACCCCGCTGACCAGTACCGACGGCCGGACGGTGTCGGCCACCGCGACGTTCGACGAGCAGCTGAGGAAGCTCGGCCACGGGTACACGAGGCACCTCGACGACGCGACCGCCCCGGCCCGGGACGCGGGCGTCGGGGTCGGGTACGGCGGGGACTTCACCCAGATCGTCCGGCCGCCCGCGAACGACCTCGCGAGCGAGCTCGTCGGCATCGGCGCCGCGCTGGTCATCCTGCTCCTCGCGTTCGCCAGCGTCGGGGCGGCTGTGACACCGCTGGTCACCGCCCTGATCGCGGTGGCCGTGGGGACGGGTGTGGTCGGCATCGTCGCGGGCGTCATCACCTTCGCGACCGCCGCGCCGACCCTCGCGACCATGCTCGGGCTCGGCGTCGGCATCGACTACGCGCTGTTCCTGACCACCCGGTTCCGCCAGGACCTCATCGACGGCCGCCCGCCGGTCGAGGCCGCCGGACGGACCGCGGGCTCCAGCGGCCACGCCGTCGCGGTCGCGGCGCTCACCGTCGCCGTGGCGCTGCTCAGCCTCTACGCCAGCGGCCTGTCGTTCATCGGGAAGCTCGGCCTGGCCGCGACGATCGCCGTCCTGGTCAGCGCCGCCGCGGCGATGACCCTCGTCCCGGCCGCGCTCGGGCTGGCGGGCCGGCACATCGACCGGCTCTCGGTCCGCGCCCCCGTCGCGGAGTCCTCCAGCGGCCACGATGCCTGGCGCCGGTACGCCGCGATGATCGAGCACCGCCCGTGGACGTTCCTCGTCGCCGGTCTCGTGCTGCCCGTCGTGTGCGCGGTGCCGGTGTTCTCCATGCGGCTCGGGCATGTCGACGCGGGCGCCGACCCGTCCGGCAGCGCCACCCGCCACGCCTACGACTGGATCGCCGGCGCCGGCGGCCCCGGGTTCGGGCCGGGCGCGAACGGCCCGTTCACCGTCGTCGCGGACGTCCGGCACGCGACCGTCCCGGCGAGCCAGATCAGCGCTGATCTCTCGCGCGCGCTCCAGGGGACGCATGGGGTCGCCGGCGCCACCCAGCCGCAGCCGAGCCCGGACGGCGCGCTCTTCGTCTCCACCGTCACGCCCGCCACCGGGCCTCAGACCTCGGCGACGTCCGACCTGTTCCGCACGCTGACCGACCGGACGCTGCCCGGCGCCCTGCGCGGCACCGGCGCGAGGGCCTACCTCACCGGCAGCACGGCCGCGCAGCTCGACTTCCGCGACACCGTCGCGCGGCGCCTGCCGATCATCATCGGGATCGTGCTGGTCCTGGCGTACCTGCTGCTGATGGCCGTCTTCCGCAGCCTGATGATCCCGCTCAAGGCCGTCGCGCTGAACCTGCTCACCACGGCCGCGTCGTGGGGCGCGCTCGTCGCGGTCTTCCAGTGGGGATGGGGGGACGCGGTGCTGGGCCTTCCCAAGGGGGTGCCGATCGAGTCCTACGTGCCGATGATGATGTTCGCGATCGTCTTCGGCCTGTCGATGGACTACGAGATCTTCCTGCTGTCGCGGATGGCGGCCGGGTGGCGCGAGACCCGGGACAACACCCGCGCCGTGGCCGGCGGGCTGGCCGTCACCGGCCGGGTCATCTCCAGCGCGGCGCTCATCATGACGGTGGTGTTCCTGTCGTTCACCGCGTCGCCCACCGTCGTGGTGAAGATGCTGGCGCTGGGCCTGGCCTTCAGCGTCGTCCTCGACGCGACCGTCATCCGGCTCGTGCTGGTGCCCTCGCTCATGTTCCTGATGGGCGGATCGAACTGGTGGATCCCGCGCCGCCTGGACCGCCTGCTCCCCCGCCTACACGCCTGACGCGTTCCCGCTTCGCGGGCCGTGCCGGCGGATCGTCTCGGCGACGATGCCGGCGGTCACCCGCAACGGGGCGGTGTCGTGGCCGGTGCGGCTCAGGATGAGGGCTCCCTCGAACGCGGCGAAGACGTAGGTCGCCAGGTCGTCCGCGGGTTCGATGCCCTCGGACGCGAAGCGCCGCGCGGTCGCGGCGCGCCAGCCGGCGAACACGTCCGCGCAGGCGTGGCGCAGCGGCTCGCTGGTGGTGGCCGCCTCCAGCGCGACGGTGGCGATCGGGCAGCCGTCGGCCCATCCGGAGGTCTCCAGGGCTTCGGCGCTGAGCCGGAACATGTCGCGGACGGCCTCGTCCGCGCCTCCCTCGGCCCGCTCGTAGACGAGCTCGAAGAGCCGCAGGTAGCGCGCGCCCGAATGGCCGACGGTCTCGATGCCGAGCTGCTCCTTCCCGCCGGGGAAGAAGTGGTAGAGCGAGCCCCAGGGCGCCTCCGCCTCCGCGGTGACCTGCTTCAGCCCGGTCGCCGCGTACCCCTGCTCGCGGAACAGTCGCGCCGCCGCCTCCAGCAGCCGCGCCCGCGTGTCGGAACCCATGCCGGCAGCCTAGCCCTTGCTCTCGCTAGATCGATCTATCTAGTATCGCTCGGCATGATCCGCACCGCGCGCCACGGCGCCGTCCACCTCATCACCCTCGACCGCCCCGACCGCCGCAACGCCGTCGACGGCCCCATGGCCGAGGCGCTCGCGGAGGCCGTCGGCGGCGCCGAACGCGACGAGGAGGTCCGCGCCATCGTCCTCACCGGCGCCGGCGGCGCCTTCTGCGCGGGCAACGACCTCAAGGCCATGGCGGCGGGCGACTTCCCCGTCCCCACCCCGGACGGCCCGCCGCCCATGCGCGTCACCCGCACGCCCCCGGCCAAGCCCGTGATCGCCGCCGTCGAGGGCTACTGCTTCGGCGGCGGCTTCGAGCTCGCCCTCTGGGCCGACCTGCGGGTCGCGTCCACGACCGCCGAGTTCGGCACCCTCAACCTGGCCCGCGGCCTGCCGTGCCTGGACGGGGCGACCGTGCGCCTCCCCCGCCTCGTCGGCCAGGGCCGGGCGCTCGACATCCTCCTGACCGCGCGGCGCGTCCCCGCCGACGAGGCCCTCGCCTACGGCCTCGTCGACCGGCTGGCCGAGCCCGGCCGGGCGCTGGACCAGGCCCTGGAACTGGCCGGCGCGGTGGCGCGCCTGCCGGTCGAGGCGCGGAACGCCGCGCGCCGCTCCGTCCTGGAGCAGTGGGCCCTGCCGGAGGACGAAGCGGCCGGGAACGAAGCGCGCCTGGCCCTCGGCTCCTGAAGCTCAGGGGCGCGAGGGCCGCGGCCGGGCACGGGCGCCTGAGCCGGGACGGGGCTTCAGCGCGACGTCCAGATGGCGATCGCCAGGGCGGCGCGGTCCTCGAAGTCGAGCGGGTCGCGGCCCGTCAGCGCCTGGATCCGGGACAGCCGGTGGCGCAGCGTGCTGGGATGCAGGGACAGCGCGCGCGCCGTCGCGCCGACCGCGCCGCCCCGGTCGAGGAACGCGCGCAGCGTCTCGACGAGCCGCCCGCCGTGCGCCTTGTCGTAGTCGGCGAGCGGACGGGCGAGCTGGTCGGCGAACGGGGCGATCTGCTCCGGGTCCAGCCGTCCGAGCAGCGCCCGGAACGTGGCGAGGCCGGAGGCGTGCACGACGCCGCCGGTGCGGCGCGCCGCGTCCAGCGCGGCCCGCGCCTCCGCCAGCGACCGCGGCAGGTCCCGCAGGGGGCCGGGGGTGCCGATGCCGGCCACGTCCGTCCCGGCGTACTCGTCCCCCGTGATCATGAGCGCGACGTCGTCGTCCAGGCCGAGGACGCCGGGCGCGCCGGACGCCTCGGGCGCGTCCGCGGCCGGCATCGCGACCGCGACCAGCAGGGCCGGGTCGAGCCCCGCCTCCTCGACCCGCGCGCACAGCGTCTCCGGCGACGCCAGCCCGTGCTGGATCTCGTACAGCAGCCGGCCGATCTCCTCCCGCTCGTCCCACTCCTCGCGGGTGGACGCGAGCCGCTCGGCGAACCACTCGGAGAAGCCGAGGAACGGGACCCCGTCCGGGACCTCGACCAGCGGCAGCCCGAGCCGCTCGCAGTGCCGGCGGAGCGCGTCCGGGACGGCCTCGGTGACGTCGCCGACCCCGTAGGCGATCGCGCCGGCGCGGCCGGCCTTCACCGACGTGGCGAACGCGGCGCACGCGTCCGCGTCCCGCAGGGCCGCCCCGACCGTCAGGACGACCTCGTGTCCCCGCAGGTAGGGGGCGGGATCGAGCAGCTCGGTCGAGTGCGCCGAGCGGATCGGCCGGTCCAGCCCGGCGGACCCGGCGACCAGCCGCAGCCGGAAGCGCGGGACCTCCAGGAGGTGCCGGACGGTGAGGCGCGGCATCGCGGGATCGCTGGTCACACTGTCACCTTCTCACCCCGCCCCGGCGGGGCGAACGGGCCGGGCGCCACCTTCCGGCGAAGGTCACGGCAAGCCCCGCGTCCGGCAGTGCATTTGGCCAAGAATCGGCCATGACCCTTGCCACCTGGGCTAATGCCGGGTTTGCCTGGGTGCTCAGGAGATGGGGAGTGCGCATGCGTGAGCGAGTCGCGCTCGTGACCGGGGCGGCCGGCGGGATCGGCGGCGCGATGGTGCGCGAGCTGGCGGGACGCGGCTGGACGACGGCCGCGCTCGACCTGGGCCCGGCCCCCGACGCCGCCTACACGGCCGGGGTGGACGTCGCCGACCCCGACCAGGTCACCGCGGTCGTCCGCCGGATCGAGCGGGAGATGGGCCCGATCGAGGCGGCGCTGTGCGCGGCGGGGCACTACGCGATCGTCCCGGTGTCCGACATCGCCTGGGCGGACTGGACCCGCATGCTCCGCGTCCATCTGGGCGGGCTGGTGAACGTGTGCCGGGCGGTGACCCCCGGGATGGTCGAGCGCGGGCACGGCGCCGTCGTCGGCGTCGCGGCGGGCCTCGCGCTGGGCGGCGGCGACGCGGAGGCGCACTACGCGGCGGCGAAGGGCGCGGTGATCGGGCTGGTCCGGTCGCTGGCGGCGGAGCTCGCGCCGTCCGGGGTGCGGGTGAACGCGGTCGCGCCGGGCCCGACCGACACGCCGCTGCTGCCGCCCGACTCGCCATGGCGCCGCCCCGCCTTCGTCCAGGCCCTGCCGACGGGCCGGCTGGCGTCCGCGGAGGAGATCGCGCTCGCCGCGGCGTACCTGGTGGAGGACGGGACGTTCTGCGCCGGCGAGATCCTGTCCCCCAACGCCGGGGCGGTGATCTGATGGCCCTCGCGCTGGTCACCGGCGCCGGCGGCGGCCTCGGCGCCGCCGTCGCGCGGCGGCTGGCGGCGCAGGGGCACCACGTCGCGCTGAACGACCGCCCGGACCGTCCCGTCGGCGAGCTCGCCGCCGAGCTGGACGGCGTCGCCGCGCCCGCCGACGTGTCCGACCCCGACGCCGTCCGCGACATGGTCGAGCACATCGAGCGCCGCACCGGCGACCACATCGGGATCCTCGTCGCGAACGCCGCGCACACCACCCTCGCCCCGTTCGCCGAGCACGACCTCGACGACTGGTGGCGGGTCGTGGACGTCAGCCTCGGCGGGACGTTCGCGTGCGCGCAGGCCGTCCTGCCCGGGATGGTGGAGCGCGGCGGCGGCCGGATGGTCCTCGTCTCCTCCGAATGGGGCGTGACCGGACGGCCCGACGCGACCGCGCACTCGGCGGCCAAGGCGGGCATCATCGCGCTCGCCAAGTCGCTCGGCCGCGAGCTCGCCCCGCTCGGCATCGCCGTCAACGCGATCGCGCCCAGCATCATCGGCACCGGGCTGATGGAGGTGGACGCGGCGGCCGCAGGCGTCACGTGCGAGGAGATCCGGGCCCGGTACGCGGCGCGGGTGCCGCTCGGCCGGATCGCCGCCCCGGAGGAGATCGCCGCGGCGATCGCGTTCCTGGCCGACGACCGGCTGCCCGCGCTCGTCGGCCAGATCCTGCACGTCAACGGCGGCACGACGCGCACCCGCGCGTGAGCCGGCGCGCCGGTCAGTCCGGGAGGGCCTCGACGGAGCGGCGGACCTGCGCCTCTAGGACGGCGAGCAGGTGCACCGGGAGATCGATCAGCGACCGCTCCAGCAGGGCCGGACGATCGGCGACCGACTCGATGGCCCGGCGGCTCTCGGCCTTCGTGAGCGTCCGCCCGTCCGCCTTCCGGAGCGCGATGAGGCCCTCGCGCCAGCCGTTGCCGACCTTGCCGTGCGCGCGCGCGTGAATGTAGGCGAGAACCCGCTCGGCGGCGTCCGCCGGACGGTCGTTCCGCTCGGCCAGGACGAGCGCCATGCCGGACGACGGGATACCGCGCAGCATGCGCTCGACCCGGTACCCGGGGCCGACCAGCCGCCGGAACTCGCGCTGCCCCTCCGCGTCCCGCAGGAACGGCAGGTCGTTGCGGCAGACGAGCCCGACGCGCGGCGCGTTGGCGGCCAGCAGCGCCCGGACCGCCGACGCCCCGAACCCCGGATACAGGTTGACCAGCACCGTGCCGTGGCCCTGGAGCCCGCGCGGCAGCGGAGCCGCCATGAACTCGCGCAGCGGGACGCGGCGCCCGGCGGCCTTCGCGGGCCAGCCGTCCCCGACCAGCAGCGGCTCCTCGGCCGAGGCGAGCTCGACGACGCGCGCGGCCGCCGCGTCGTCCAGGGCACCGGTGCCCGCCTCCACCGACTGGGCGCCGTGCGTGTACATCGCGGCGCGCGGATCCTCGGCGGCGGCGCGGACGGCCCCGGCGGTCCGCTTCGTGGGACGCAGCACGTACAGGGCGGCCGTGCTGCCGATCGCCTGCGCCCCCACATACCGGTTGAAGCCCGGCAGCATCGCCTCGTACGCCAGATGCAGCGGGTTCAGCGCCTTCTGCACGGCCAGCCCGAGCGCCGGCTGCTGCTCCCCGTATCCGTACGCGACCAGCACCCGCCCGTTGCGCTGGTCCCCGAGCCCCTCCAGGCCCCGCGCGACGAACAACCCCACGCCCTCCGGCGTGTAGGGCGGATCGGTGAAGACGAGCTGGGACGACTCCCGCAGCGACACCGGAAGGCCGAGCCGCAGGTCGGCGGCGTAGCAGCGGACGTCCCAGCCCCGCCGCGACGCCTCGCCGTCGATGAACGCCAGCAGCCGCTCGTCGATGTCCGCCACGCTCACCCGCAGGCCCTCAGCGCCGCCCGCGGCGAACAGGCCGAGCGAGGTCAGATCATGGTCGCCGACGCACAGCACGTGCGCGCCGCGCAGGTCGAAGCCGTCCAGCATGAACCGGGCCCGCTTCAGCACGGTCTCCGCGGTCGCCGGCACATGGTCCAGCGCCTGCACGGGAGGCGGCGCCGCGCCGACCAGCGCGTCCATCTCCGCGAGGGACGCGGGATCGCGGCGGACCCGCTCCGCCCACGGATCCGGGACGTCCACCGGCTCACCGAACAGCTCGCGGTACTCGCCGACGTACCGCTCCGCGATCCGCCGCCCGTCCCCCTCGGCCTCCAGGTGCGGCCCGACCGCCCGGAACACCGCCTCCACCGTCCGCCGCGACGTGCCCGTCCGCGACACGGCCTCCTCGACCGTGTGGAACCCGCCGTCGGCGAGCAGCAGCCCGATCCGGTCGATACGCCGCGCGTCGATCCCGAACCCGGCCCGCAACTCGCGGACGGCCTCCGTAGCCGGGCTCGCCGGGTCGCCATCTGTCATGTGCGGGCCTGATCCGTTCCGACGGGGACGAGTGCGCACCGATCCTATTGACGAGGGCGCCGCCGCGCCCCGCACGACCGGCGTGGCACGATCCTGTCATGCCGATCGACCAGCACCTGCTCGCCGCGTTCCTGCTGACCTCGATCATCGCGATGCTCGTGCCCGGCCCGGACATGCTCTTCATCCTCGGCTGCGGCATGCGCGGCGGCCCCCGCGCCGGCCTGCTCGCCACCGCCGGCGTCGCGACCAGCGAGGCCGTCCACGTCGCCGTCGCCGCCGCGGGACTGACCGCCCTCTTCGCCGCCGTCCCGATCGCGTTCACGACCGTCCGCCTCGTCGGCGCCGCCTACCTCGTCTTCCTCGGCGTCCAGACCATCCGCCACCGCAACGACCAGGACGACGCCCCCGCCGCCGCGCCCTCGAACCGCCGCGCCTACCTCAACGGCCTGGTGACCAACCTGCTGAACCCCAAGATGGTCACCTTCACCATCGCGTTCCTCCCCCAGTTCATCGACCCGGAACTGGGCCGGGTCTGGCTCCAGTTCACCTGCCTCGGCGCCATTCTGATCGCCCTCGAATTCCTCGTGGACGGCACGGTCGGCGTCCTCGCCGGCCGCATCGGCGAATGGCTCCGCCGCCGCCGGACCGCCCGCCGCCGCCTCGACGTCGCGACCGGCTCCCTCTTCATCGGCCTCGGCCTCCGCCTCGCCGCCAAACCCTGACGTCGCCAAGATCCGGCCGCCCGAATGGGATCACGCCGCCCCTCCGAATTGCACCATCCCTGACGCCCGGTCAAGCCGTATGACAGAGTCGACGGCGCGAGGGACCAGCATGACGGGAGCTGGAGGGGACACCGCAATGCCGCCTGTCGATCCGAGGTCGGTACCGCCCGGGGCCTACGGCAACTGGCCGGGCCTCAACCAGACCGGCCGACTCCGCGTCGACCGCGCCCGCCTCCGAGCCATCGCCAAACGCCTCGAATCCGACCTGGAAGAGATCATCCAAGCGACCGAGGATCTTCAGCGCGCGGTCGGCACCCCTCACGCGGCCTATGGCACCTGGGACGCGGCCCAGAACCTCGTCCCGAGCATCGTGAAATGCCGGGCCGTGCTGACCGAACAACACGGCGCGTTCCTGGCGGAGGCGCTGAACACCATCAAGCTGCTCCGCCGCACCGCGCAGGTCTACGACGACGCCGAATCCGAGCTCGAACGTCGCGTCGCCGCCGTCCGGATCAAGCTCGAGAACACCCCCGATCCCACCGCTCCCCGCACCACGGACTCGCCACGTCCAGGCCCGGGGTCGCTGAGATAACGGAGGTCGAAGTGACGAACGAGTACACGTACTTCATGCGTGACGGGGCTCCGACCGGATCACCGGGCCGGTACGACCGAGCGAGCATCCTTCACCACCTGAAGTCCAGTGATCCCGGTGCCGTTACGGAGGCCGGTGAGGCCTACCTCCGCTTTGCGGCTGCTTACGAGAAGCTCACGCCGAAACTCGCCCAGATCGGTCACGATCTGAACAACGCCTGGAGTGGCACGGACGCCGCCGCCGCTCAAGAACAGATGCGAAACCTGTGGGCGTCGAGCCATACGATCGGCGCCGCGTCCAGAGACTTCGGCACGGCCGTCGAACGCCACGGCTCCGAATACCTGGCCTGGTACAAGAACAACATGCCCCAGCCGAAGGATGACGCCGAGGCGCGTTCCTGGATGCAAGGCGCGAACGAACGCATCACCGAGACCTGGACCGCCATCCCCCCGAGCATCTCCACACCGCTCGATATGAGGCGGCGCGGCCACGGGGCTCCGATCAGCACACCGCCGACCGGAGGTTCCGGCGGCTCCGGAAGTCCGGGAAGCGGTGGCTCGGAAGGATCCGGAGCCGGTGGCGCGGGAGGCTTTCATGGAATCTCGCCCGGGTCCTCCTCCAACGGCCCGGCCGGATCCGATTCTCCCGGAACCGCATCTCCCGCACCGGGGCTCGGGAACCCGGCCGGCCACGGAACTCCGCCGGGTCAGGCCCATCCCGGAGTACAGCCCGGCACAATTCCGAGTTCGCCAGAGGTCACCCATCCCACGGACCCCAGTACAGACCTGTCAGGCGTTCACCCTCCCGGGACTGGCGGCCCGAACGGCAATGGACCTGGACTCCCGGCAGACTCCGCCTCTCCGTCCACATCACCGCTCGCGCCAAGTGCCGGATCACAGCAGCCGGGAGGGGGAACCATGTACCCCGGCATGCCCGGTGGGACCGGCCTGACCCCGCTCCGCAGCGGCACCGGCCTCCCCGCAGGCGGCACGATCGGCGTCCCTCGAGGCGGAAACGTCCTCGGCGTCGGCGAAGAGCCGCCCATAGGCGGGCCAAGCACAAACGGCGCCCTCGGAAACGGCCGTTTCCGAAACGGCGTGATCGGCCGGGGCACGCTCAACCCCGCCACAGCCGCACAAGCCGAGGCCCTGCAGGAATCCGCCACGGCACGCTCCGGATCCGCGGCCATGGGACCGATGACCGGTGCGGGCGGATCAGCGCAGCGGAATCGAGAGCGCGATCGCCAGGCATGGGCGGGCGAGTCTCCGGATCTGTGGGAAGACGACACCGAGGTCTCACCGAGCGTTCTGGGAGCCGCCGACAAGCGGCCGGTGGAAGGGACCTGACCAGCGTGCAATGCGATCGACCGTCATACCGGCACCTGGGCGCTGGGCAGTCCTCGTGAGGACTTCTCACCGCGTCGCGGCCGCTGTGGCGGCGACGAGCCTGGTCGCCGCCACCGCCTCGCCGGCAGCCGCGGACCTGCAACCTCGCGAGGATGAATGGTGGTTCTCCGCCTGGGACGTCCAGAAATCCGTCTGGCCGCTGTCGAAGGGCTCCGGTGTCAGGGTGGCCCTTCTCGATAGTGGAGTGGACGCAGCAATTCCAGAACTTTCCGGTGCCGTCCTAGAAGGGACGGACACGGCCGGCGGCAAGACCGACGGCCGTAAGGACATGGACATCTTCGAAGACGGTCACGGGACCTCACTGGCCGTCATGATCGCTGGCCGAGGCGGCGGGAACAGCGGCTACGTCGGGATCGCCCCGGAGGCCAAAATTCTCCCCGTCCATGTGACGGTCGGGGACGTGCCGGGCTCCCCCGTGGGCATCACCGCAGCCCTCACCAATGGAATTCGGTTCGCCGTGGACAAGGGCGCCAAGGTGATCAATCTGTCCATCGGGGCCGGAGCAGACGGCATTCCCCACCAATGTCCGGATAAGCTCCTGGACACCATCGGATACGCGATAAAGAAGGACGTCGTCATCGTTGCCAGCGCAGGCAACAGCGGCACAACGATCAATTCCCCAGAGGCTCCCGGTTCTTGTCCGGGAGTCCTCGCCGTCGGCGGCATCGAATCCGATCTTCGCCCCTGGGAGAAGACCCAACGCCAGCCCTACGTCGCCCTCGCGGCCCCCGCGAGCGGATCGGTGTTCGTTGGAAGAGGCGACAAGATCTACCGCAGCACGCCGGGAACCAGTGCTTCCGCGGCGTTGGTTTCGGGGGCGGTGGCGTTGGTGCGGGCGCGCAATCCGAGCATGTCTGGGCGCACGGTCGTCCAGCGGCTTCTTGCCACTGCGCTGCCGATCAACAAGCCCATCCCGGACGAGGCGACCGGCTACGGCGCCATCCGTATCGCCCGCGCCATGGATCCCGCTAAATATCCGGTCCCTGACGACGCGCCCAATCCCGTGTACGACAGGTTCGACCAGTTGCAGGGGGCGGCGCACAACGCGACGGCGGCCCCCGCGGCCCAGACCACCCATGCCGATCGTTCAGGCAGCGGAATCTCCCCTGCCGTCTACGCCGCCATCGCTGGTGTGGCAGCACTCATCATCAGCGGCCTGGTCCTCCTCTGGCGCCGAACTCGTCACGGTCGACCAGTGGGATGAAACGGCGGTGGACCGCCAAGCAGGGTCACATGACGGGTTTCCGCCGGATCGTAGCCGCGGGTTCGGCGGTGGCTCTGGGCGTTGTCACGGCGTCGCCTGCCTCGGCGGATCTCCGGCCGCGCAAGGACGAGTGGTGGTTCTCCTCCTGGGACGTCCAGAACTCCGTCTGGCCGCTGTCGAAGGGCGCCGGCATCACGGTGGCCCTTCTCGACACGGGAGTGGACGCACGCATCCCGGAACTCTCCGGCGCCGTCCTCAAGGGCGCGGACACCGCGGGCGGCAAGACCGACGGCCGTGAGGACCTCGACACGAAGCTGGACGGCCACGGCACCTCGATGGCCGTCATGATCGCGGGTCAGGGCGGCGGGAGCAGCGGCTACGTGGGCATCGCGCCGGAGGCGAAGATCCTCCCCGTGAGCGTCATGGTCGATGACGTCTGGACATCCGACATGAACCCCACGGACGCCGTCGCCAACGGGATCCGTTTCGCCGTCGGCAAGGGCGCCAAGGTGATCAACCTGTCCTTCGGCGGTGGCTCGGCCGAGATTCCCCATCAATGCCCCAAGAAGCTTCTCGACACTGTGGCCTACGCGCTCGCGCATGATGCCGTTCTCGTTTCCAGTTCCGGGAACGACGGAAAGACCATCAACTCCCCGGAGGCTCCCGGATCCTGCCCGGGAGTCGTCGCCGTGGGCGGCATCAACTCGGATCTGCGCCCGTGGGAAAAGACACAGCGCCAGCCCTATGTCGCCGTCGCAGCGCCCGCAAGCGGATCGGTGTTCGTCGGAAGAGACGACAGGATCTACAGCGGTGCGGAGGGGACGAGCGGAGCTGCGGCGCTGGTTTCGGGGGCGGTGGCGTTGGTTCGGGCTCGCTATCCGAGCATGTCGGGGCGCACCGTCGTTCAGCGGCTCATCGCCACGGCTCTTCCGACCACCAAGCCCGTCCCCGACAAGGCAACTGGCTACGGCGTCATCCGCATCGCCCGCGCCATCGATCCGGTGAAGTACCCGGTCCCGGCCAATGCCCCCAACCCCGTCTACGACAGGTTCGACCGATCGCAGCATGCCGTGCAGCAGGCAGGTGCTGTGTCACCGGGTCCCGCCGCCGGGTCGCACCAATCGGGCGGCGGGCCGTCCACTGTGGTTCAAGCCGCGATCGCAGGGCTCGCCGTCCTCGTGGTGGGCGGTGTCCTGGTGTGGCTTCGCGGTCGCCGACGGCCTCGTCCACCCACCTCTGCCTAGGGTGCAGATCGCGACCGGGTTCTTCAAGGGAGGTTGAGGCGGGTCAGGTAGGTGCGGGTGGAGGCGGCGTCGCCGGTGTGGGCTCGGTAGCCGTCGGGGCGGACGAGGACGAGGGTCGGGGCGGTGACGCCGTAGGCGGCCTCCGCTTCGGGGTTCGCGGTGATCGGGACGGTGCGGACGGCGGGGCCGCAGGCGGGGGCGGGGGTGTTGAACGCCAGCAGGGTGAAGTGGGGGCCGCGGAAGGCGTCGAAGAGGGTGGTGCCGTCCGCGAGGGACGCGTTGGGGGCGCGGGTGCCGCCGTGGGGGCCGGACGAGAGCGGGCTGTCGGGGTAGGCGAGGAGGAGCTGCTGGGTCTCCTCGCCGCGCTTGTGGGCGTCGGCCTGGCCTTCGGCGGCCTTCCGGTAGAGGGCGGTGCTGATGCCGAGGACGCCGGCGGCGACGGGCAGGCGCTCCTCCTCGTAGGTGTCGAGGAGGGACGGGGACGCGCTGGACAGCACGGCGGCGAGCTTCCAGCCGAGGTTGTACGCGTCCTGGACGCCGGTGTTGAGGCCCTGGCCGCCGGCGGGCGAGTGGACGTGGGCGGCGTCGCCGGCGAGGAAGACGCGGCCGGCGCGGAACCGTTCGGCCATGCGGATGTTGACGCGGTAGACCGACGCCCAGCCGAGGCCGGTGAGGCGGATGTCGTCGCGGCCGCTGCCGTCGGCGAGGTGCCGCTGGTAGGTGGCGAGGGTGAGGTCGGGCTCCTCGCCGGGGGCGAGGACGGAGGTGAACTGGAAGTCGGACGTGCCGGGCAGCGGGCACAGGCCCACGCCGGGGGTGCGGGTCTCCAGGTCGGCCCACATGTGCCAGTGGTCGCGGTCGAGGTCGGGGGTCCGGACGTCGCCGATGAGCATCCGCTCCTCGTCGCGGGTCTCGCCGAGGAAGGGGACGCCGAGCGCCTTGCGGACGGTGCTGCGGCCGCCGTCGGCGCCGACGAGGTAGGCGGCGCGGACGGCGGTGCCGTCGGTGAGGTCGGCGGTGACGCCGTCGCCGTCCTGGGTGAAGCCGGCGAGGCCGACGGTGTCGACGCGTCCGCCGAGGGCGGCGAGGCGGTCGCGGAGGATCCGCTCGGTCCGCCACTGCGGCACCATCAGGACGTTCGGGTACGGCACGTCGGGCGTCGGCTCGGCGGGCTCGTGCATGCGGCCCTCCCAGACGACGTCGGCGCCGGAATAGGCGCGCAGCGGCGGGTACGGGGCGCCGGCCGCGCGGACGGCGTCGATCACGCCGAGGTCGTCGAGGACCTCCAGGGTGCGGGGCTGGAGGCCCTTGCCGCGCGAGCCGGCCGGCCGGCGGGGGTCGACGAGGCGGTGCGGGACGCCGCGGCGGGCGAGGTCGATGGCGAGGGTGAGGCCGGTCGGGCCGGCTCCGGCGATGAGGATCATGCGCCTCAGGGTGGGCAGGGGTGCTGGCAGATCGCTGGCAGGACGCTGGCGGCCGTCAGTCGCGCTCGTAGCGGTAGCCGCGGCCCCGGAGGGTGGTGATGCTGCCGGGGTCGGCGCCCTGCTGGGCGAGCTTGCGGCGCAGGGCGGAGATGTGCACGTCGAGGGTCTTGGTGGGGCCGAACCAGTTGGTGTCCCAGACCTGGTCGATGAGGTCCTCGCGGGTGACGACCTCGCCGGCGGACTGCACCAGCCGGGCGAGCAGGTCGAACTCCTTCGGGCGCAGCGCGATCTCGGTGCCGGCGTAACTGGCGCGGCGGGCGGCGAGGTCGAGGGTGAGGCGGCCGGCGGTGACGAACCGCTCGTCGGACCGTCCGGCGCTGCTGCGGCGCAGGTGGGCGCGGAGCCGGGCCATCAGCTCGGTGAGCCGGAACGGCTTGGTCAGGTAGTCGTCGGCGCCGGCGTCGAGCGCGACGACGACCTCGAACTCCTGGGTGCGGGCGGTGAGGACGACGATCACCGCGTCGCGCAGCACGGTGCGGAGCCGCCGGCAGAGGGTGACGCCCTCGATGTCGGGGAGCCCGAGGTCCAGCAGGATGAGGTCGGGGGCGCGGCGGGCCGCGCTGTCGAGGGCGTCGCCGCCGGTCGCGGCCCAGTCGGCCTCGTAGCCGTGCGCGGCGAGGGCCTCGGCGAGCTCGCTGCCGATGGCCTCGTCGTCCTCCACGACGAGCACGTAGGGTCCGGCCATGGTCCCGATGTTACGGACGGGGGCGGTCACGTGCGGGCCGGGATGCCGGCCGTCCGGGCGCCGGCACGCCGGGACGGGCAGAACGAGCCGCGGGTGGTGGAGGTGACGACGTCGGTGACCATGTCGACGACCTTGCCGAGCCGCGAGCCGGGCACCTCCGTGCAGTCCCGGTGGACGCGGACCGCGTGGCCGAGCCCGACACCGGCCAGCGCCGTGACGATCAGTACGCCGATGAGCAGCCTGCGCATGATCGTGCCTCCCCCTCTCGACGCCGGCGTCTGGACGCAACCTAGTCCGGAGCGCGTCATCGGCGGCTGTGCGGTGGGTTAGGGCGTCGCTTACCTTGCCGGGACGCGGGCGCGGGGCGGGTACGGCACGCCCGGGCCGCGGCTATCCTCCGGGCGGGAGGCGAGTGTGGACGCGGTTCCGAGGACGGCGCCGCTGCGGCGCAGGCTGCTGGTCACCATCGCGGGGATCACCGCGGTGGCGGTGCTGCTGCTGATCGTCCCGCTGGCGGTGGCGGTGCAGCGGCTGTACCGCAGCGAGGCGCAGACGAAGCTGGAGCGGGACGCGACGCGGGTCGCGGCGACGGCGCCGGACGACGAGGCGCGGCATCCGCGTCCGATCCGGCTGCCGGAGGGGCTGAACGAGCGGCTGCGGGTCGGGATCTACGGTGTCGACGGCCGCCGGCTGACCGGGGAGGGCCCGCCGTACTCGCGGGCGGCGGCGCAGGCGAGCGACGGGCGGCTGCACCAGCGCGACGAGCACGGCCGGCTGGTGGTGACGGCGCCGATCCCCTCGGACGAGGGGGTGACGTCGACGGCGCGGGTGAGCATGCCGGAGCGGGTCGTCGCGCGGCGGATCGAGCGGGCGTGGTGGGTGATGGCGGCGCTCGCGCTGCTGATCATCGGGTTGGCGGCGTTCGTGGCGCGGTACCAGTCGCGGCGGCTGGCGCGGCCGCTGGAGCGGCTGACGCTGGCGGCGCAGGCGCTCGGGGACGGCGACTTCACCGTCCGGGCGCAGTCGTCGGGGGTGCTGGAGGCGGACGAGGCGGGCCGGGCGCTGGAGGTGACGGCGCGGCGGCTCGGGTCGATGCTGGACCGGGAGCGGGCGTTCAGCGCGGACGTGTCGCACCAGCTGCGGACGCCGCTGACGGGGCTGCTGCTCGGGCTGGAGTCGGCGCTGGAGCGGCCGGGCGCGGACCTGGCGGCGGCGGTGCGGACGGCGGTGCGGCGCGGGGAGCACCTGCGCGACATCATCGACGACCTACTGAGCCTGGCGAGGGACGCGGGGCCGAACCGGGAGCGGCTGGACGTCGCGGGGGTGCTGGAGGAGCTGCGGCGGCGGCCGTCGGACGGGCGGCCGCTGGAGGTGGCGGCGCGGGGACCGCTGCCGGAGGTGCACGCGTCGGCGTCGGCGGTGCGGCAGATCCTCGGGGTGCTGCTGGACAACGCGCAGGTGCACGGCGCGGGGCGGGTGACGGTGGAGGCGAGCGACATCGGCGGCGGCCTGGCGATCGACGTGTCGGACGAGGGGCCGGGCGTCACCGAGGCCGAGGACATCTTCGCGCGGCGGCACTCCGGCGGCGAGGGGGACGGCGGGCGGGACGGCGGGCACGGGATCGGGCTGGCGCTGGCGCGCGCGCTGGCGGAAGCGGAGGGCGGCCGGCTCGTGCTGCGCCGCCCGTCCCCGCCGATCTTCACGCTGCTGCTGCCGGCGTCTGAACCGGTCGCCGACGAGGGCGCCTGACGGGGACGCCCCACCGGGCAGGCCGATGCGCCCGCCGGGCGGCCCCCGACCGCCCGGCGGGGGTCACTCGGCCTTGAGGTGGACGCCGAACCAGCGGAGCGTGGCCGGGACCATCCGGCGGAACGTGCGGTAGTTGTGACCACCGGACGGCAGGAACAGGCTGTCGGCCCGCATCGGCGGGCGGATCCCGGCGAGGAACCGCTCGTTCTCCGGGAACGTCTTCTCCCCCACCCGGCAGGACGCGACGAGCAGCGAGATCGGCGGCGCGGGAAGGTGCTTCTCGCGCCACAGCAGGTTGCTCTCGTTCTGCAGGTTCTTGTTGCCGTCGAACAGCTTGCCGGTGGTGAGGTCCTGGATCGTGGAGAAGTAGCCGGACAGCGACGCCGCCGCCGAGTACCGGTCGGGGTGCTTCATCGCGATCTTGGTGGCGCAGAACCCGCCGGTGGAGTCGCCCATGATGCCCCACCCGGCGCGGCCGGCGGCGACCCGGTAGTGGGCCTGCATCGCGAGCGGCACGTCGGTGGCGAAGAAGCTCTCGACCTGCGGCCCGCCGGGCACGTCCGCGCACTCGGTGTCGCGGGGCGGCGCCTCCGTCGGCCGCATCAGCACGTAGATCGCGGGCGGCACCCCGGCCCGCTCGCCCTGCCGGACGAGATCGGGGAAGCGCATCGTGTGCAGCAGCGCGCTCGGGTGCCCCGGGTAGCCGGTCAGCACGATGACCACGGGGAAGCGGGTCCGCGCGTACGCGGGCTGGTAGTACTGCGGCGGGAGCAGCACGTAGGTCTCGGCGCTCAGGCCCGTCGCCTGGCCTTGGAAGCGGTATTCCTCGGTCGCTCCGGAGACGGCCGGATCGCGTTTCGCGGCGGCGGTGCCGATCCTTTTGATCGTCGCGGTGTCGATCTGCTTCACCGGGCCGCCGGCCTTCGCCATGACGTGCTTGATCTTGGCGGGCGCGGCATTGGTGGCGAACAGGTCGTCCCAGCCGGAGTAGAACTCGAAGTGCGCGTTGACCGCGACGAGCACGGCGAGCAGCGTGACGCCCTGGGTGCCGACGAGCAGTCCGATCCTGGCGGCGACGGGGACGGGCCCCGAGCGCGCGCCGCGCGGCCACCACCACACCGTGAACACGAACAGGACCGCCACCACCAGGAACAGCAGTGCGATGAACCCGCCTCCGGTGAGTCCCATGCCCTCCCCCTAAGGCAGTTCGGTCTTCGTCCGACCGCCAAGTTAGCCGCCACCGCATCAGCCGCATGACAACGCCGGGTTAGCTCCGCGTTAACCCGTCCGAGGACGGATCGAATGGAATGCCGCCTGATCTTGATGTGAGGTATATGGGGAATTTATTTCGCGCTGCTATGATCGCGTTATCGGCGAATAGGCTGCCTTTCTCGAACGCGGGCCCGCGGAACCCGGCTCACGAATGCCGGGGTCACCGGGCCGGGCCCGCGGAGCCGGAGAGGAAAGGCAGGCCATGGAAGAAGGACGGCCCAGCAGGACCGCGCTGTCGGCCGCGGCGGCGCGCGCGGCGCACCCGCTGGTGGACGAGCGGCCCCTCATCTTCGCGGACCCGCTGGTCGCGCGGCTGCTCGGCGGCCTCGCGGACGAGATGATCGGCTACCACCGCGGCAGCGGCGACCACATCATCCTCGCGGGCACCCGCGCGATCACCACCGTCCGCAGCCGCTACGCGGAGGCGCGGACCGGCGCCTTCGACCAGTACGCCGTCCTCGGCGCGGGGCTCGACACCTACGCGTTCCGCGCGCCGGAGGGAATGCGCGTCTTCGAGGCCGACCATCCGGCGACGCAGGAGTGGAAGAAGGGCCTGCTGGACGCCGCCGGGATTCACGTCCCAGGGAACGCCGCGCTCGTTCCGGTCGATTTCGAGGAGCCGGACGGACCCGTCCCGAAGCTGGCCGCCGCCGGGTTGGACACCGCCCGCCCGGCGCTGGTGAGCTGGCTCGGCGTCAGCTACTTCCTCACCCGCGACGCCGTCGCGGGCACGCTCGCGGAGATCGGCCGCCTCGCGCCGGGCACCGAACTCGTCATGGACTATGCGCTGCCGCCCGGCCTGCGGGACGCCGAGGGCGACGCCTACGCCGAGGTCGCCGCACAGGTCACGCGGGACGCGGGCGAGCCGTCCCGGTCCCGGTTCGCGCCGGACGAGGTCGACGCGCTGCTCCGGGAGCACGGCCTGGACGTCGTCGAGAACCTCACCCTGGAGCGGGCCGTCCCGCCGGAGGCGTGGCGGCGCACCGACGCCCTCCGCCCCTTCGACTACTTCCGCCTGCTCCGCGCCGTCGTCCGCTGAGGCGCGGCGAGCCGTCGTCATCCGGCGCGTCACGACGGCGGCTCGCCGCAGGTCAGCGCTGGGCGGGGCCGTGGAGGCGGACGGCGCTCAGGGCGAGCGCGATCTCCACCAGGTCGCGGGGGTGCGCCAGGGTCCGGCCGGTGAGCTGCTCGATCTTGCGGAGCCGGTTCAGCACGGTGTTGCGGTGGCAGAACAGCCGGTCGGCGGCACGGGCCGCGGAGCCGTCGCAGTCCAGCCAGGCGGTGAGGGTCGCGAGCAGCACGTCCCGGAACGCGGGGTCCACGCCGGTGAGGCCGCCGAGCGCGACGTCGCCGAGCCGGCCGGCCAGCCGCGGCTGGGACAGCACCAGCGCGTCGGGGAGGCGCCGGTCGAGGCGCGCGATCTGGGAGCCGGGGCCGCGGCAGGTCCGCAGCGCCAGCTCGGCCAGCCACCGCGCCCCGCCCAGCTCGGCGAGGCTGTGCACGACGGGGCTGACGCCGGCGTGGGAGCGGGCGTAGGGGCGGACGGCGCCGACGAGGTCGTCGAGCTCCGCGGTGCCGAGCGCGACCAGCGCGACCTGCGCGTCGGCGCGCAGCCGCCAGATGAACCGCATCCCGCCGATGTCGCCGGGGCGCCGGTCCCGGCCGCCCGTGAACTCGCCGGAGAGCTCGCCGTCGAGGCCGCCCGCGAACCCGCCCTCGGCGCACAGCATCACCACCGCGTACCGGCCCGCCGCCGGCAGCCCGAGGACGGACGCGGCGGTGGCGAGCAGCCCGCCGTCCGCGCCCTGCCCGTCCAGCAGCGCGTCCACGATCGCCTGGACGCGCTCCTCGCTGCGCCGCGCCAGCGACAGCTCGGTCTGGTGGTAGGCCGCGGCGGCCGCGCCGGACTGCTCGTCGATGGTGTCCCAGGTGCGGGTCGCCTGCCGGACGAGCGCCGGCACGTTGCCGGGGTCGTGCCGCCCGACGACCTCGACGACGGCCTCCCAGAACACCCGCCCGGCGAGCCGGTAGGAGCGCAGCAGCTGGTCGAGGGGCTGCCCCTGGTGGGCGCGGCGCCGGCCGAGCCGGCGCGCCCAGTCCAGGTCGGTGCGGCCCCGGCCGGGGTCGAGGATCGCCTCGAAGCCGTGCCCGAGGCCGACCCGGCAGACCTCCCACAGGTCGCCGCGCAGCTGCTCGGAGCGGTCGCCGTCGTCGCCGGACAGGATCTCGGCGGCGAGCCGGTCGGCGAGGTCGGGCAGCCGGTCGGTCAGCCGCGCCACCGCCTTGCGCAGGACCGCCCGGTCCGCGTCCGCGCGGCCCGGCTCCCGGTCCCGGTCCTGGCCGGCACGGTCCTGCCCGGCGCGGTCCTGGCGGGCGGGGTCCTGCCGGGCGGGGGCGCGGTTCGCCGGTTCCCGGTGGGCGGGGTCCCCGCGGAGAGCGTCCCGGCCCGCGGCGTCCGCGCGGTCCGTGGTTCCCGACCGGCTCGCCGTCATCGCCCGCCACCTCCGGCACAACGCAGGGGGCCTCATCGTGCCACCATGCGTACTCTGGTACCACCGGTCCCGCGCCGCACTGTGCCGGTGCACAATCGCGGGCCCGTCCCGTTGCGCGGCCGCCCTGAAACAGAACCGGGCTCTGGACCGTCCGGCCGCTGCGTGCTCCTCTGCTCACCATGGGTGTGTTGTCTGGACACGATCGGCTGTACGGACGCGACCGGGAGCTCCGGGTCGCCGAAGGGCTCCTCGGCCGGGCGCGCGGCGGGCACGGCGGAGCGCTGACCGTCGTCGCCGACGCGGGCATGGGCAAGACGGCCCTGCTGGACGCCGCCGAACGGACCGCCGCCGAGGGGTTCCGGGTGCTCACGGCCATCGGCGTCCCGGCCGAGGCGGACGTCCCGTACGCGGGGCTGCACCGGCTGCTGCGGCCCCTGTCGGACCTGGTCGGGGAGCTGCCGCCGGCGTTCCGGGCGGCGCTGGCCCCGCTGTCCGGCGGCGACGCCCCGGCCCCGTTCGTCCTGTACTCGGCGGTCTGCGAGCTGCTGAGCCTCGCCGCGCGGTCCGGGCCCGTGCTGTGCCGGGTGGACGACGCGCAGTGGCTGGACAGGGTCACGCTGGACGCCCTCGCGTTCGCGGCGCGCCGCGTCGGGGACGAGCCGCTCGCGATCGTCTTCGCCGCGCGCACACAGGCGCCGCTCACCGGCATCCCGCACCTGAGGCTTCCGCCGCTGGACGACGAGGCGAGCCTGAGGATCCTGCAGGACGCCGTCGGCGACGCGCTCGGCACCGAGCTCGCGGAGGAGGTCGTCGACCTGGCGAGCGGGTGCGCGCTCGCCGTCCGGGAGCTGGCCGGCGGGCTGACCGCCGCGCAGCTGTCCGGCGGGGCCCCGCCGCCCCGCGCGCTGCCGCCCGGCAGCGTCCTGCGCACCCTGTTCCGGCACCGCCACCTGCGGCTCCCGCCGGGCGCGCAGCGGCTCGTGCTGATGGTGGCGGCGGACGAGTGGCTCGGCGCGGCGACGGTCGCGCGGGCCGCGCGGACGGCCGGGATCGGCGCGCGGGAGATCGAGGCGGCGCGCGAGTCGGGCCTGCTGCGGCTCGCGGACCACGCGGTCGCCGGGGACGACGCGGTGGTCGTGCGGGACCGGCTCGTCCGGTCGTCGCTGTGGGCGGAGGCGTCGCGGGCCGAGCGGCGGGCCGCGCACGCGCTGCTCGCGCAGGTGCTGGTGCAGGACTGGCAGCGGCCGTCGCTGATCTGGCACCGGGCGGCGCTGTCCGGCGAGGCCGACGACCGGATCGCCGACGAGCTGGCGGAGGCGGCGTCGCGGTCCCGCCGGGCGGGCCGGTACGGCGACTCGTGGCAGGCGTGGCAGCGCGCCGCGGCGCTGACGTCGGAACGCGGCGCGCGCGCAGACCGGCTGCTGGCCGCCGCCACCGACGCCTGGGCGGGCGGGCGCGCGCGCCGGGCGCGGGCCGTCCTGCGGCAGGTCCGGCCGCTGGACCGGGACGGCACGCGGGCCGGGCGCGCCGAACTGCTGCGCGGCGAGATCGAGGCCGGCGCGGGGTCCCCGGCCACCGCGGTCCCGATGCTGCGCGACGCCGCCGAACGGCTCGCCGGGACCGACGGCGCGCTCGCGCTCACGGCGCTCATGTGGGCGGCCGAGGCCGCCGACGCCGCCGGCGACCACACCGCGTACGCCGAGATCGCCGAGCGCGCCGCGCACCTGCCCGGCGTCCCGGCCACGCCCCGGACCGACCTGATGCGCGCGCACCTCGCCGGGATGGCCGCGACGTTCCGCGGCCGCTACGCCGAGGCGGCGCCCCTGCTCGGCCGGGCCGTCCGGCTGGGCGAGGCGCTCGCCGGCGGCGCGGTGGGCGAGTCAGGCGAGCCGGGCGAGTCGGGCGGCCACTCCGACGACTCCGCCGCGCAGGCGTGGGCGGCGCTCGCGGCCCTCGCCCTCGGCGACGGCCGAG
>NZ_JABMCA010000039.1:0-92836 GCF_014706005.1 Actinomadura sp. RB99
GCTGCGCGCCGACTCCAGCCGACGCAGCTCGGCCACATCTCCATCACGTAATGCCAGAGGGGCAGCGGTTCGCATACTCCAGTCTCTCAAACAGAAAGAAACTTTTCGAGCGAAACACTAGAGATGACCGCTCGCTCGGGCAGGCCGGTAACCGGAAAGCCACAGTCGGTGACTCTAACTACCGAAGCTCTCTAGGCCTATGACGATGCGTCCGTCGGGAGAGGTGTACAGCGAATGGTCGTCGGTGTGATCGGATGCGCAGGGGCCATGGGCCGCGCCGGGGAACGAGTAGAGCGTTCCGACCAGGCGTGCTGAGCGGTCCGTGCCGTCGGCGGTGTAGCCGACGTAGAGCGCATACTGATCTCGCTGACGTGAGACGTTGATGCGTGTGGCCCGCACCGTGTGGACGGATGAGACCTCTGGGCCGACCAGGTGCCGCAAAGCTCGTGCCACTCGGCCGGGTGTGAAGCCGCGTGCTTCGCACTCCTCCTGCTTGTCGCGCCGTCCCGCCGCATACGCCCGTTCCAGGAAGGCGGCCGCTTGTTCGGCCGCATGAAACGGCCCGGAATGGACTTTGGCGACCTCATCCGGAGGGAGGGCCAGAAGGCGCTCGATTTCCGAGAGGGTTTCGGCCAGGTCGTTCCCCGAGGTGACGGCGGCGAACTGGCGGAAGAATTCCGGTGTGTACTCCATCCATTCGGGGCCGTTGTGGCGGATCGAGAGTACTGGCGTGCCGAGCGAAACGGCCTCTGTGATCTGCATGAAGCCGTGTTTTACGATGGCCAGCTTCGACCGCCGCAGCAGGTCGAACAGGACCGGATCGGCTGGGGGTGCGATGACATGGGTTCGTACGCGCGGCTGGATTTCGCCGAGTCGCGCTCGCAGCGCTTCGGGGTCGCGTGACAGAAAGAGCAGCGTCGGGTCGTCGGCGTCCAGGGACGCGGCGACGTCCAGGGCGACGCGTTCGACCTTGGCGTCGTAGGCGAAGATCGTCACCAGAGGCGCCGCGCGGATGCCCATGTCGCCCAGTAGGTCGTCGGCGGCGTTGGGCACGTCGTCGACGAAAGGCGGGACCTGCCGCACGCACTCCGGGGCGTCATTCCAGTGGAACGATGTCGGCCCGGTCAGGACCATGGCGTCGGCGATGCCGTTCTGCCCGTACCACATCTGCTCGGCGAGGAAATCGCCGTAGGCATTGTCGAAGATGATGGTGGGCAGGTCGAGTTCCGCCGCGCACATGGCGGTCTCCAAGAACATGCCGCTCAGCGGAGCTTCGCCTATCACCAGCAGGTCGGGGGCGAGTTCGGCGAGCCGGTCCAGCATCGGCGCCCTGTTCTGTCCGTCTTCGGCAAGGCCGAAGCATGCGTTCTTGTCTTGTGCCGGCGTCCACGGCAGTTCCACAAAAGTGATGCCCGGCGGCTCTGGTGCGCGCACCTTCATGCCGTGCGGTGCGAGCAGAACTTCATGTCCGCGTTCTGCCAGCGCCGTTCCCACCCGTACGCAGCGTTTGCAAACGCCGATCATCGATTCTTTGCCGTCACTTATCCAGTAGTAGGCGACCATGAGGACGCGCATCGGCTCATCCTTTCACCGGGATGTTGTGCGTTTCAGGCAGACGCTCTGCCACTTCGAGCGCATAGCCCGACAGGTCCGCCAGCCGGGTGTCCCCGTATGGACGCGCTATGTCGGGGAGTGCGGCGTAGGCCGCTTCCAGTTCATCGAGGTGGAGGCCGCAGGCCGTGGCGGCTTCACCCGCGCTCGGGTACAGCAGCCAGAAATTGGGCTGATTCCGTGCTCGATCGTCTTCGAGGTCGTGCAGATCGTTGATGATCTGCGAGACGCGGAATGTCCGAGCCAGGAAGGTCTCGACCGTCTGCACCTCGGCGAGCTCGGCGACGACCGGGCCGTAGATGATCGAACTGTAGGCCCCCATCTTGCCCTCGACCATGCGCAGGTAGTCCTGGTGTTCGTTCGGGCCGATCCCATGGAGCTCCTGGATCGC
Organism: Actinomadura sp. RB99; assembly: GCF_014706005.1. Classification (NCBI taxonomy): domain Bacteria; kingdom Bacillati; phylum Actinomycetota; class Actinomycetes; order Streptosporangiales; family Thermomonosporaceae; genus Actinomadura; species Actinomadura sp. RB99. The sequence continues at coordinate 2,003 of NZ_JABMCA010000039.1, forward strand.
GGCGGCCAGAGTCTCATGCAGTTGCCGCGCTTGCGGCTCGTCCAGGTGACGGGTTCCTTCGGCCAGCAGGGCCGCCGCGGTGCATATGGTGAGTCCCCGGGCCGCGACGACGCCGTTGGCCCGAACCATCGCTCCATAGAAGGTCTGGTATCCGCCCTTGTAGTCCAGATGGCCGTCGATGACGTCGTCGAGCATTCGCAGTGCCTGGTAGGCGAGCAGCGGAGCGGCGAGCCGGCGACTCAGTTCCGCCGGGCCGACGCGCAGAGACGCGGCCAGGGCGACCAGGTCGATCAGCGTCCAGTCACAACGGCGCGCGTACTCCCGGGTCTCCCGCGACAGCGCTTCCAGGTCGGGCCACCGCCCCCAGACCGGAGCCATGAAAGTGGCCAGCAGTTGATCTCGTGCCCGTTGCACTTCCGTGAGGAGAGTGCCGCGCTGTTTCTCCGTGCCGGCGTAGAAGCCGTCTTTCGCGGGTTTGTGGGCTTCGTTCAGCCGGACCAGGCGCTCGTACAGATCAGGAGGCAACATCGGCGACCGCCTTCCGCGCCAGAAGCAGGCCCGACAGATTGCTCGCTGCGATCCCCCGATACCAGCGGACCATCGCATTGGCCAGATCTGCCGGTCGGTGGTAATGCGCGGACTCGGCTGCGGGCGGCGGCATGGCAGGCAGGTCGTCGGTCAGCCACGCGGCGTCTGTTGGTGTCGCACGGGTCAGGACCGTCACGGTGTCATGCGCCGGCTTGATCTCCTCCGCCAGCGGCTGCAGGCCGCCGGGATCTTCGTCGTGCAAGTAGCGGCACACGGCATCGTCGATTCGAGCGATCCGTTCCGCCCATGTCGCTGCCTGGTGGTCCAGCGCTTCGGTGCGGGAGGTGGAGAGCATGGCGGACGCGGCCTGCACCACTCGCCGCGCGGTCGTCCCCTGGTCCCCCACGAGCGGGACGGTGACCGTCGGCGCCGCCACGCTGCGCCATGCCGCGTGCTCCGGCAGCGACATCGACACCTGCGGGACTCCGGCCAGTGCCGCCACATGGGCGGTGAAGGTGTCGGGCCCGAGGAACACCTCGGCGTCGCGGACGCTCGCGAAGGTGTGCGCGAGGTCAGTGCCGGCCTCCACCGTGACGGCCTGGACCGGTGAGCCGTCCCGGATGGCGTCGGCCGCCCGGGCGACCACGTCGCGACCGACCTGGTCGGGAGCGCTCAGCAGCCGCACCTCGGTGACCGCGTTGGTCGTCGCGGCCAGCCGCGCCACGATCTTCGCGTACAACTGCGCCGGCAGCATCAGGCTCGGCTTGGAAGTCAGGACCTGAAGGACCACCCGGCCACGTCGTGGCATGCGGGCCGCCCGCCATGCTCCGCCGGGCGCGGTCACGGGCCGGTCGCCCGCTCCTCCCGGCAGCACGCGACCCGCCATCCACCGGCTCTCCAGCCAGCGGCTCTCAGGCAGACCGTCCGGATAGCGCAGGCTGTAGGTGATCTGGTCGGACGGGTCCAGCAACCGTCCCCGGGCCCCCTGCATCGACCAATGACCGGCGAACGCGAGCCCGGGCGGGCCGATGTAGACGGCCTCTCCGGGAGCAGCGTCGAAGTCGATGTGCAGGTACGCGGTCCGGGCCCGTTCCGCGGCGGGCAACTCGGCGACGCGACGCAGCGCCGCAACGCAACCCGAATCCTCGACGGGCCGAGCCCCCTCGTACCAGGTCCACAACCCTGGACGCTCGGACGCCACCTCCACCGAGACGCCCGTCGCCGCCGCCCGCTCGGCCAGTGCCCGCGCCAACAGCAGTTCGTCTCCAAGCCCGATCGTGGGCCCCATCTGGACGACCAGCCGCCGCACGGAAGCCGGATCGAGGCGGGCGACATGGCAGATCGGCTCGGGCGCCACGGGGAAGGAGCCGCGCAACGCCGCCCCGACCGAGCCCACCACGGAACGGGCCGCCGTCATCGGCATGTCGCCACCGGCGGCTCCCAGCACGGGCATGAGCACCGAGAGCACCTCGGGCTGCATGAGGGAATCCGCGGACGACTCGGCAGCGAGTTCGGCGAGCAATGCGCCGATCTTCTTCTGCGCGCTGCGCACGGCGCTCTGGTTACCTGCGGACAGTGGGCGGTTGGCGAGCGAGTGAAGGATCCCGTGCAGCTCGCGGACCCGGACGTACTCCGACCAGCGCACCGGTGACAGGTCTTCGGCGGTGGTCATTGGCGGTTCTCTGCGCCTCGTGCGGTGACCGGCCCGCGCGGGTGCTCGATCGGGCGGCCGGAAGGTGCGAGGGAGGACAACAGCGACGACATCTGCTTGCCTGTCCAGTCGACTTCGCCGCCGGCGGGCAGCAGCGCCAATTGGTCGAGCAGACTCCGGGGAACCGGTACCAGTTCGAAATGCTCTTCCTGTGAACCGAGTTTGGCGACCAGTGTGTCGTTGTTGCGTATCGAACGTGCGTAGTGCAGCAGCCATTCCCTACTGAGTTGCAGGAAGAACGAGTCGGAGAAGGCGGTCATCACGGCCTCCCGGTGACGACCGCTACGGGAAGCGTCCGCCGTTGCTTGGTGACGCTGGTCGCGTGGCCGCCCGTACGCCGTGGTGTCGAGTCCGGTGAGCCTGGACGGAGGCGCTCGAACAGAGGGCGCGGCACAGGGACGAGTACGAACTCCTCTTCTGGACGGGTTCGCAGCCGCTCCGCGAGTTGGGGCGCGTGTTCGAGCAGTTCCCGATACTGTGCCAGCCATTCGCCGGCCAGATCTTTCGGAAGGTCTTCGGTTGAACGCATGCCTTCTCCTTGAAATCCGCCGATATTGATGGAAGTGCATTCGCGGCCTCGACGGTCTGGCTCCGAGCACGTCCTACAGGTAGTAGTCCCCGATCTGGGCACCGGCCGTCGCGGCCTGGCCGGCCTCCCGCAGAGAGTCGACCCACCGGTTCGCGGAGTTGTAGATGCAGGTGATGTTGCGGCACTCGTGGGCGGCGTCGAATGTCTCGACATGCGCATGAGTGCGGGCTCCGGTCGCGAGGACCGACCGCACTCCGGCGTAGGCGTCGGCCTCTCCCAGCCGGTCCTTCGGGTCTCCCCGGTAGGCGGCGCAGCCGTACACGCCCGTAGGCGTCAGAACCTGACGGAAGAAGTGCATGGCGCAGCGGGAGGGCTGGTCGCGCAGATGGCTTTCGGCGCCTTCCGCGGCCGCGTCGAGATTGAGACTCTCCAGAACCTGGAAGGTCGAAGTGCGAAGCGCGCAGGCTTTATCGAGCTGGTCGGCCAGTTCGGCCCGAAGCCACTCCCCCTCGGCGCCGGAGGGCCAGGCGATGGTCTCGGCGCCCTCCGCGTCTCGCTGGAGCATGGGCTTGAAGGAGATGTAGTCGAATCCGCTGTCCTTGGCCAGTGCGGCCGCCGCGGCGATCTCGTGGACGTTGCTCTCCAACCGGCGCCCGTTCGGTGCGTTCAGCCCGGGCCAGGAGACGATGAACGAGAACCCCCACCTGACCGCGGGATTGGCCTTCTTGGCATCGCGGACCGACTGGCAGATCTCCTCCAGCCGCACAGGCCGCACCGGCTGGTGCATGGCCTGGAAGGTCTCATCCGTGCCGGCGTCCAGGGAGAGCCTGACCCAGTCCCCCTCGGTGAGGTGGTGCGCGACCCGGCGCATTTTCTCCGGGCGCCCTCCATTGCTGACGATCGCGCACTGAAGACCCAGCATCTTGATCGCCTCGACGACATTCGCGAAGTGAGGGTGCACGGTGGGCTCCCCACCGCCGATGAGGATCACCGAACGGAGCCCGGTCAGCGTCATCGATACAAGGGAACTGAGGACCACCCATTGGTCGTAACCAGGCCCGGAGTTGAGGATTTCGTAGTCGATGCAGTGGTCGCACCGGTAGTTGCACGCGGTTGTGAGGTCGAGGTTGATGGAGATCGGCGAACCACCGAGATGGCCCGTGCTCTCATTCGACAGCGCGGCGACCACATCATCCACGTGGTCCTTTATATGAGGTTGCCGAAGTTTTGCGACAAAATTATGCTCGCTCCTGGGCACGTTCCAACTCCTTGCCGTTTCGGTCGAATCCGGCCAGCTCTCGAGGCAGGCAACTCATGAGCCGCACTCCGAGGCTCTCGTTGCGGATTATGGTTTGATATCCAACGGATTTCTTACCTGCGATTTTGGCGAGGAAATCATCGACGGACGCGCCCAGCGGGTCCGCCAACTTTCGGTGTCGTCCATGGGAACGGAAGAACATCTGGTATCCGTGGGCCATGTCCACCACACGCTCGGCCCTCATTCCATTGATCTCGTACGCCGCGGGGCGCGGCTGGCGCGGGCACGGTCGCAGCGCGCACGTCACATCGATCGGTCCATAGGTCGAAGCGCCGGTCCCCGAAGCGGCGAAACCGATGGTGAGCGCATCACCGACGCACTCGTAGGTGACCTGCGACACCCTGGTCACGGCGGGACACAGCGCGGTGAGCAAGCTGAGCACATGAGGAAGTGCCTCTGGGAGCATCCTGGCTCCGGGACGCGACGGGGCCAGCTCCATCCGCAACTCGCGTACCTCGGGCAGGTGTTCCAGCCCGAGCAGATGCCGGAAGTCTTCCAAGGTGTACGGCCACTGAGCGTTGACATGAACGGTCAGTTCCCGCTCGGCGTAGGCGGTGATGAGGCTTTGCACCTCTTCGAGATCCTCGGGGCCATGCCAGGAGAACAGAGGCTTCTCGCAAAGAACGTGCAGACCGCGTTCGAGGGCGAGCCGCAGGTAATGAAGATGCGTGTCCAGCGGCGAGCAGATGGCCACGGCGTCGATGGCCGCCTCGGCCAGCAGCCGCTCCGCACTCGGCCATGGCTCGCAGACCACTCCCTGGCCTGCCAGTTCGGCGGCGGCGGCGAGCGCGCTGCGGGGGCTGCTGGTCGCGACCGCAGCGATCCGCGCTTCCGCGCGGGTGAGGTGCGCCGCTATGAAAGGACCTGTGCCGTCGTGCGTGCGGCGGGCACCGATGAGGCCCACGCGCACGGTCACTGAGGGTCTCTCTCGGGCTGCGCAGGGAGCACGATGTGGAGCACATCCGACCGGTCGGCGACAACCCGCACGTCGCATCCCGGCGGAATCAGGCCGAGTTCTTCCTGACAGGCGTCGGCCGCGGAGGTGAGAAGCAATTCCCGGAAATCATGGTCGCGCATCGCACGCGCGATAAGGCGGTCGCGAATCTCCGTTTCGTAGGGCAATCTTCCTCCTCGGTGCGTCGTCGGGGTCATTCCCTGCCCGCCGCCGGCGCGAACCCGGGCGGCACGCAATCCTTTTGCCGGGTTCACGTTTTGTTCTCGTTGGCTCTTGTGGCGATTCTTTTACGCCGGGTCCGAATCCTTCGAGGCTCGTCGATTTATCTGCTTCGCCGGGAAACCGAGCGAAGGGTGTTTTTCAGGGGCCGGTGACCGGATGCCCCGATGGTCTGCGAACTGTGCGCGGCACAATTGGGCGTAGCGGCCGCCGCGAGCGAGCAGTGCGGCGTGCGTGCCCTGCTCGACGAGCCGCCCGTGATCGAGTACCAGGATCTGGTCGGCCGCCAGCACCGTCGACAGCCGGTGCGCGATCACCAGGCTCGTGCGGCCGCGCATCAGCAGCCGAAGGGCCGCCTGGACGCGTTGCTCGGCCAAGGCGTCGAGATGGGACGTCGCCTCGTCCAGGAGCAGGATCCGCGGATCCTTAAGGATCACTCGCGCGATCGTGACGCGCTGCCTCTCACCGCCCGACAGCCGGTGCCCGCGCTCCCCGACCACGGTGTCCAGGCCGTCCGGGAGCGCGGCCAGTACGTCCTCCAGGCAGGCGGCGCGCACCGCGGCGGTGAGCACCTCGTCGGATGCGTCCGGCCGGGCGTAGAGCAGGTTGTCCCGGAGTGACGCATGGAAGAGGAAGGTCTCCTGGAACACGGCGCCGATGTGCCGGTTGAGGGAAGCCATCGTGATCTCGCGCAGATCGTGCCCGTCGATCAGCACCCGGCCCGCCTGCGGGTCGGCGAACCGCAGCAGCAGGTTGGCCAGGGTCGTCTTCCCCGCACCGGAGTGACCCACCAGCGCGACCACCGCCCCGGTGGGAATCTCGGCGGTGAAGCCGATCACCGCGGGACGCGCCGCCCCCTCGTAGGAGAACGTGATCTCTTCGAACCGGATGGCGCCCTGCACCGCCGGCAACTCTCGGGCATCGGGCGCGTCGACGACCTCCGGACGACGATCGAGGAGCTCGAAGATCCGCTCGAACGGGGCCATGGCGCCGGCCACGTCGACGTACATCGCCGCGACCTTGCTCATCGCGCCGGTGAACTGGCCGCCCAGCACTGTCGCGAACACGAAGACGGTGCCGACCGTGGACTGTCCGGTGAGCACCAGATAGCTCCCGCACAACACAAGCAGCGCCGGGCCGATCTGGTTGAGGTTGTCGTTCCACATCGCGAACCAGCGGCCGGTGAGCGCCGTGCGGATCTGCAAGGCGCGCAGTTCGTCGACCATGGCGCCGAACCGCCGCTGCTCGTCCGGGCCGCGCACGAACGTCTTCACCAGCACGATCCCGGAGACGCTCAGCACCTCCTGCAGGTAGGAGGTCATGCGGGCGGCACTCCTCTGGACGTCGCGACGGACGCCGTAGGTCAGGCGCCCGAATCTGCGTGCAGGCAGCCCGACGGCCGGGACGAGCAGCACCGTCAGCAGGGTGAGCTTCCAGCTGAAGGTGAGCATCAGCACCAGCGTGGTGACCGAGATCAGCGTGTTGCGGACCAGCCCGATCACCGTCGAGGTGATGACGTTCTGGACCGCCCCGACGTCGTTGCCGAACCTCGACATCACCTCCCCCGAGGGACGGTCGGCGAAGAAGGCGACCGGCTGGGCGAGCAGCCGACCGAAGAGGCTTTGGCGCAGCGTCCGCACAATGCCCTGGCTGATCTGCTCGGTGAGCAGCAACTCCGCCACACCGATCAAACCCTTGCCGAACGACGCCGCCAATGCCGAGCCGACGAGGATCACGATTTGGGTGAACGAGCCATTGCCATGGCCGAGGTAGTCCACCAGCCGCTTGTAGGCGATGGCGGGCACCATGATGAGGCCGGACTGCACGGCGATGCACACCAGGACGACAAGTCCCCTGCGCCAGTACGGCTGGAAGTAGCCGGAAGCGCGCCACAGGAGACCGGGTGAGATCCTTACACTGGGAGCCTTGGCCGGCTCCTGGCCTGCTGCCGCGCCGGTCAAGAGTCGGCACCGACGGAAGCGGCGTCCCCGGGCACCGCGGCGGCTTCGGACGAGAGGACCTTCGTCGTTCGCGGGTCTTCTGCCGGCCGACCGGCGAACCACGCGATCGTCCGTGCCAGGCCCTCGCCGGCTGGGATCCGCGGTCGCCAGTCCAGCACGGCGCGACCGAGCGAAATGTCGGGACAGCGCACCTTCGGGTCATCGACGGCGCGTTCCACGAACATGATCGAGGAACTCGACCGCGCGAGGCGACGCACGCAATGTGCGAGATCCAAGATGGTCGTCTCTTCCGGGTTGCCGATGTTGATAGGACCCGGATGACCGGACGCCGCGGCGGCCAGGATCCCGTTGACCGTGTCTTCCACGTAGCACAGCGATCTGGTCTGGAGCCCGTCGCCCGCCACGGTGAGCGGTTCGCCGGCCAGCGCCTGCCGGATGAAGGTGGGAACCGCCCGGCCGTCGTGCGAGCGCATGCGCGGGCCGTACGTATTGAAGATGCGCACGATGACCGAGTCGACGCTTCCAGTCCTCCGGTAGGCGGCTGTGAGCGCCTCGGCGAACCGCTTCGCCTCGTCGTACACCGAGCGCGGGCCGACCGGGTTCACATTCCCCCAGTAGTGCTCCGGCTGCGGATGCCAGAGCGGGTCGCCGTACACCTCCGACGTCGAGGCCAGCAAGAAGCGCGCGCCTTTGCGGGCGGCGAGGTCCAAGGCGTGCAGCGTCCCCAGGCTGCCCGCCTTCAGAGTGGGGACCGGCAACCGGAGATAGTCGACTGGTGACGCGGGCGACGCCAGGTGCAGGACGAGATCGACCGGCCCTGGAACGTCGATGCCGGCCGTGACATCGCAGTGGACCAGCTCGAAATCGGGGTCACCGACCAGATGCGCCACATTATCGACCGCGCCCGTGAGCATATTGTCCAGGCACCAGACCTTCGCCCTGGACGCACGCAGGCACTCGCAAAGATGAGAGCCGATAAACCCCGCACCACCGGTCACCACAACACAGTCGAGGCCCTGCTGAGAAACCATATCGACCTCAAGACGGCAGGCTATCGTGATTCATCGCGTGCCTACCCACCATGAACGCGTTTTCGCCGGCGCGATCATTTCATGGTTCATTGTTCACCAAGTGCTGAAGGAGTCGCCCGAGATAAGCCCTTTCTCCACTTTGACTCATCCTATTATTGGCCGCGGTAACAGCTTGGTTCGGGAACTCGTCGGGCACGTCTCCGGCCGAAGGGTCAGGAGGGGCGCGGATCGGCCCCCAGCTCGCGGGAGCCGACATGACACCCGAAGGACACGCGCACGTAGCAGCACTGGTCACCGCGCTCGAACAGCTCGGTCCCCAGGTCGACAAGGTCGAGCGGTGGGGCACCGAGTTGGCCGGGGTACTGGCCGGAGGCGCCCGGCTGTTGGCGGCGGGCAACGGCGGAAGCGCCGCACACGCCCAGCACCTGACAGCAGAGCTGGTCGGGCGGTACCGCGACGACCGCGTTCCGCTCTCGGCCGCCACCCTGCACGCCGACATCTCGACCCTCACCGCCGTCGGCAACGACTACGGTTATGACGAGGTCTTCGCCCGGCAGGTCCGCGCCCACGGCAGGACCGGCGACGTTCTCGTACTGCTGTCCACCAGCGGCGCCAGCCGTAACCTCCTGCGAGCCGCCGACCAGGGTCGGTGGAGCGGCCTTCGCGTCTGGGCGCTGACAGGGCCGGATCCGAACCCGTTGGCCGGCGTGGTCGACGAGGCGATCGCCGTGGACGCCCCCTCGGCGGCCTGCACCCAAGAGGTGCACCAGGTCATCGTGCACCTTCTCTGCGCCGCTGTGGACGCCGCTCTCGGCACGGACGCCGAGTCCCACCGGGACGGTTCGGACCTGACGCCACACGCCACGACCTCCGCCGATGCCCTGCCCTCCATGGGACAGGACCGTTGAACGGCCGGCTGCTGGTCGTCGGCGACGCGCTCCTGGACCGGGACTTGATCGGGACGGTCGAACGGCTGTCGCCAGAGGCACCGGTCCCCGTCGTCGACACTCCGCGCGAGCACCTCCGGCCGGGCGGCGCCGCGTTGGCCGCCTACCTCGCGGCCCGGCGGGGGGCCGAGGTCACGCTGGTCACGCCGATCGGCTCGGACCCGGCGAGCCGGTGTCTGCGCGCGCTCCTGGAGGCGCACCTCGACCTGGTCGCGCTGCCCCTGGACGGGCCGTTGCCCGAGAAGGTCCGTGTACGGACCGAGCAGCACGCCCTGCTCCGCCCGGACCTGGGCGGACAGAGCAGGGCCGCGGACACGCCCCCCGAACCGGACGTCCTCACCGGTATCCGGGCCGACGCCGTCCTCGTCTCCGACTACGGACGCGGCACGGCCGCCCGGCCGTGGATCCGTTCCTTCCTTGCTCAGAGCGCCGGAAGAGTGCCGCTTGTTTGGGACCCGCATCCGAAGGGCCCGGCACCCGTGACAGGAACCCGCATCGCGACGCCGAACCTCGCTGAAGCCCTGCACTTCGCGCGTCCGGCGACGACAGTGGAAGAGAACCCGGGCGACGGCAGTGTCCTCTCGCTCGCCGCGCGCTGCGCGTCGGCACTCACCCGACGCTGGGCCCCCAGCGCGGTCGCGGTGACGATGGGACGCCTCGGCGCTCTCCTGTCCGTCGGGGAGAACATACCGCTCATCGTCCCTGCCGCCGCGCACTCCGGGACCGACACCTGCGGCGCGGGAGACGCCTTCGCCGCGTCGGTGGCACTGGAACTGGGAGGCGGCGCGCTCCGGTCCGAGGCGGTGACGACCGCCGTCAGCCACGCCGGCGACCATGTCGCGGCGGGCGGCGCCGCGGGATTGGCCCTGGCCACAGCCGGTACTGCCGCGCCGACCGCCGCAGCGGCGATGGGCAGTCCGCAGGCAGAGGGACGAAAGCGCGCCACTCCAGTGGCGGATTCTCTTGCTCGAATCTCCCATAGCACGCCGTCCTGCAAGGGAGCCGGAGCGCCGGGCCACCGGCGGCCGTGGTCGCCCACCCCGCCCCGCCGCGCCGAGGACGTCGTGGCGGCCGCACGCGCCAACGGTGGGACCGTGGTGGCGACGGGAGGCTGCTTCGACATCCTGCACCTCGGCCACATCGCCATGCTGCGCGCTGCCCGGAATCTGGGCGACTGCCTGGTCGTCTGCATGAACTCCGACGCATCGATCCGCCGGCTCAAGGGCCGTGACCGCCCGGTCAACAGCTGTGCCGACCGCCGCGCCCTGCTGGAGGCACTGGAGTTCGTCGACGCGGTGACAGTGTTCGACGAGGACACCCCGGAGATACCGCTGACAGCACTGCGACCGGATTTCTGGGTCAAGGGAGGGGACTACACGGTGTCCGAGCTTCCCGAGGCCCGCTTGGTGGCCTCCTGGGGAGGGCAGACGTTCGTGGTCCCCTACGTCCCAGAACGCTCGACGACCCGACTGATCGAACGGGCGCGCGAGTCGGGATTCGCCGGTTTCTCGTCCTGAGCCCGTGCCCGCCCTCCACAAAAGAGACGGATGCGAATCTGCTCTTCACCCACTGCATTCTACGTGCCGGCCACCGTACCGGCGATCCCGGTACTGGCGCGCATGGATCCAGGACGAGAACTTGAACCAGGTCAGCACATCAGGAAAATAATATGAAAACGTCTCTCGTGACACCTACGTTCATCATGTCCGCACCGCGGTCGGGTTCAACACTGCTTCGGTCCATCATGAACGCTCATCCCGACATACGCGCACCGCACGAGTTACACCTCGGCCAGATCCAGGTCGAAATGGAGGACGACTTCGCACGCAACTCCATCGAAGCGCTCGGCCTCACCGCCGACGAACTGCGGTATCTACTGTGGGACCGGCTACTACATTGGGAGTTGGCCCGCAGCGGCAAACAGATCATCGTCGAGAAGACACCGGGGAATCTGCACCATTGGGAACAGCTGCGAGAGTGCTGGCCGGACGCCCGGTACATCTTCCTGCTACGCCACCCTCTGCACATCTACGAGTCACTTATCAACAATCACCCTGAATTCGACCCCGCCATACTGCTCCTACGATTGTTCTATGATGTAGAGCCAATGCGAGAGGCACGCGAGAACCTCACGGGTATCACCGTGCGATATGAGGAGCTCACCACCGACCCGTCAGGAGTCGTCGAAGACATCTGCCACCATCTCGAAGTCCCGTGGGACCCGAACATGCTGGATTACGCAAGCAGCGACCAGGCGTACCCTCCGGGAGTGGGAGATTGGGGGGAGAAGATCAATTCTGGCCGCATACACCAGGCACGCCCGGCCCCGCGGCCGGAGGAGATCCCCGACAGACTGCGGCCATGGTGCCGGGAATGGGGATATCTCGTTTGACCTTGCAAGAGCAGGCTCAGGCGCGCATGTAGCCCCACGCCCGACACCAGTCGTGCAACCGGTCGGGGACCTCTTCCGGGAGGGGCAGGGGCCGCAGCGGCTGGATCCGGCCGGACCCGATCCTTTCCCCCCAATCGCCGATCCCATAACGGAATTGGCGCGAAACCCGCCCATATTTCAGCATGGTGGACTCCCACGGCACTCCCAGGTAGGCACAGATCCGCTTCGCCTCGGATGCTGGATCAGCGGTGAAATCCTCATAGCGCACAGCAATCCCGTCGAGGCTCTCCCGCGCCCGCAGCATCGGCTCGATGAACCGTGACAGATGATCGTCATAGAGGCGCTCCCATCCCAATTCCGGGTGGGCGGCGTACAGGGAATCGGCGATATGGGCGGGGTGCCGCAGCAGGAAGATGTACCGGGCATCCGGCCAGCACTCTCGCAACCGCTCCCAATGGCACAGGCTGTCCGGCGTCTTCTCCACAATGATTTGCTTTCCACTGCGAACCAGTTCCCGATGCAGCAGGCGATCCCACAGTAGGTGCTCCAAGTCCCGCCGCGAAACCCCCAAAATCTTCATCGCCCCCTCGCTGAACTCGTTCGCCAATACCACTCGGAGCTTGGTGAGATGCAGTTCGTGTGGCGCATGGATCATGGAGTGGCTGTCCAGGACGCAACGTAGCAGCGTCGATCCCGACCGAACGGACGACAACAGGAACACCGGGTCAGGCACAAGTCTGTTCACACCTGCTTCATTCCCGTTGCTGCGACACCGCACCCCGCCGGACTCTGATATTAAGAGAAGCGAGCTATATCTTTCCGCGGTCACATTAAGCCGCCCCCGGCCAGCAGCGTCGCCGTCCCATCGGAGGCCCGTCCCCTGGGTCTTCGACCTTGCTCGGACCGGTCCTCTCGCACACCCAAGAGATCGCCCAGAACGGTCATTTGACCGCAACCGCCGTACGGAACGCCGCTCCGACCAGGTTCGATGACCTGATCAGCGGCAGCACCATCCTTTACCGTGAACTAACCAGGGTTAAGGAGTGGTGGCGGCCGGGTGAGTGGACGGGCCCGTGCTGTTGACGTATGCCGGTGACCTGGCCAAACACCCTCAGGGCGTGGGATGAGCGCCGCCGACTGCGAACGGCGAGAACAGGCCCGGCTTCAGGCGGCGCAGTGGTTTCGGCCAGGAGCGGCCCAACGCGTGGATCGCCGCCGAGCCGCGAGTGGGGACCGCGGCAGGTGGATCGACTACCCCCTTCCCAGGGAAGAGCAGGTGCGGCCGCAAGTGGAACCACCGCGGCGGACCAGGACGCCTGGATCTGTTTCCTCGACGGGGTTGGTCAGAGGCTCAGGCCGCCCACAGGACGCTCCTGGAGCCGCCCGGTGCTCCCCATCTGGCGGCGCGTTCATGCTGGTCGTCGCGATGCCTCCGGCGCTGGTCGTCGAGACGCTCACCGGCGCCGGCGTCCCGGCCATCCTGCTCCGGCCCCAGGAAGGCAGGTGATTCGGGCTCCGGAGGGCTTGCTTGCGGGCCGTATCCGCGTCGGCGGTGCGACTCGTCCTCGGGTTGGCTAAGGGCCCCTCAAACGGTGCGCCAACTTCGGGTGATGGCCGACGGCTGACCAGGAGAGATTCGCCTCAGGCGTGAAATGGTGTGGCGCGGGCGGCAACCCCGGGGCGGGGGCGGCGGAATTGTTGGGCGGCTGGGGCCTGGGGATGGCTGGAGGCGGGCGCGGTATGGGGTGGCTGGCGCTGGAGGCTTTCGATCCGGCGCCGGTCGCGGTCGCGTTGACGATCGGGCCGGAACGTCGTCTGGTGTACACCAACCTGGCGTTTCGGGCGTTCGTCGGGGACCGTCGGCTCGGCGAGCCCATCGGACGGGCGTTGGGCGCCGCGGCCAAGCAGGACTACGGCGAACTCTTCGATCGCGTGCCGGCCACCGGTGAACCGGTCAGCCTGGTCGAGGCGCCGGTGAAGCCCGCCGATGCGGACGCCGGCGATGCCGAGCGGTACTTCTCCTTCACTCTCTCGCGGTTCACGCACGAGCGGCTCGGCGTTCTGGTGGTCGCCGCCGACGTGACCGAGCAGGTCGCGGCGGTCCGGCGGGCGGACCGGGCGACCGAGGAGCACAGGCGCTCGCGGCGCCGGTTCGAGAGCATGGTCTGGATCAACGCGCGGGTCGTGCGAGTGAGCGATGCCGCCGGGAACATGATCGAATCGAGCAAGGGCCGGGAGCGGATCACCGGGCAGAGCCGACAAGAGTTCCTCGGCGACGGCTGGTGGCAGGCGCTACACCCCAACGACCGCGAGCTGACGCTGCGGTCATGGAACCGAACGCGTAGGGCGGTCCGCCCGTGGCGCTATGTCTACCGGGTCCGCACCCGCGATGGCGAGGACCGGCACTTCGACGTCCGGGCCGCGCCGGTGGTCGAGGGTGGTGCCGTGGTCGAATGGATCGGCACCTGCTTCGACATCGAGCTGGAGTGGCAGCCGCGGCAGCGCCGCGAACTGCTCGACCGCTGCCGCGGCCGCCGCGGAGCGGCCCGCACTGACCGAGATGTTCGCCGCGCTCGCCGACGGTCGCGGCGTGCATCTGCTCCTCAACCTCTGCGCTCGTCCCCCATCTGGACGGGGTCGTGTCACACGGGGGCACAACACCGTGGCCGAGACGCTCGCACACGGGCTCCCCCTGGTCGTGTGCCCAATCCGCGACGACCAGCCGGATCCTCGCGGGCCAGGTCGTCGCCGCCGCGGCGGGCGAGCGCGTGTGGTTCGGCCGGGTCCGCGCCGCCGACCTGAGCGCCGCGCTCCGCGCGGTGCCCGACAACCCGAGATACCGCCAGGCCGTGCGGCGCGTCCAAGCATCCTTCGCGGCCGCCGGCGGCGCCACCATCGCCGCACATCTGGAGAAACCCTCGTGACCGGAATCGCCTTGGCCGCCCTGCTCATCGCCGGCTTCCTGTTGAACGGGCTGCGCCTGCGCGGCCGCGCTGCCGCCCTTCCCGTCCTGCCTTCCGGGGACTCCCCCGGGGTCCCTCTCCGCGCGGTCGTCGCGGAGGGCGTGGCCCTCGACGAGGCCACCCGCCGCACCGCCGCCGCGTACGCCGCGCAGCGAGGCGACGACATCGTCGACCTGGTCCCCCGCAATCTGCCCGTGACGGCCGCCCGGGACCTCGTCCGCCACATGTCGCCGCTGGACGGCAACGGGCTGGGCAAGGGGCTCGGTCCCGGCTCGGCGCTGCTCATCGTCCCCGGCGTCCTCGACCGCGCAGAGCTCAAGGAGCCACCGGCGATCTCCACGCCCGACCTCATCACTCTGGCCCGGCGGCTCAAGCACTACGTGCGCGACCGCAGCGGCCTGGTCGTCGCGCCCACCCTCCATGCCGCGCCCGACGACCTGTCGCGCCGCCGGGCGCGACTGCGCGCCGCCGGGACGATCCCGCCGATCGACCAGACGCTGGCGCTCGTCCCCTACGCCCTGCTCGTCGCCGAGGCATTCGTATCGTGGCCGCTGGCGCTCGTCTGCCTCGCGGTGTACTGCCTGCAGCCGTACCTGATCTTCGCGGGTACGGCGCTGCGCCCGCGCGACCTGCACCTGGCCGCTCTCCTCCGCCCGGTGTACGAGCCGTACGTCTGGGTGCGGACCATGACCGGACGGTGGCTGTCGGAGACCGACCGTGACGCCACGCTCGCACGTGAAGGGGCGCGCGGGTACTACGACCGTGAGCTGGACAAGGGCGTGGAGCGCTTCCTGGAACCGCGGCGAAAGACCTGCCCATGGTGCGGCTCGGGTGGCCTGTCGGTACGGCTGCGCAGCCAGGACCTGGTCTACCGCAAGCCCGGGACGTTCACGCTGGAACATTGCGGGAGCTGCGGGCACGTCTTCCAGAACCCTCGGCTGACCCCGGAGGGACTCGACTTCTACTACCGCGACTTCTACGACGGCATCGGCGCTGCGAGCGCGGAGACCGTCTTCACCGCCTCCTCGCACGACTACCTCGCCCGCGCCCGCATGCTGGAGCCGGTCGCGACGCCGAAACGGTGGCTGGACGTCGGGTCCGGACACGCGCACTTCTGCGCCGCCGCGCGCCAGGTGTGGCCCGACACCGTCTTCGACGGGCTCGACCAGGGCGCCGGGATCGAGGAGGCCGCGCGGCGCGGGTGGATCGCGCACGCGCACCGCGGGAGCTTCCTCGACCTCGCCGGTGAGATCCAGGGCGTCTACGACGTGGTGAGCATGCACCACTACCTGGAGCACACCCGCGACCCGGACCTCGAGCTCGACGCCGCGGCGAGGATCCTGCCACCCGGAGGGCACCTGCTCATCGAGCTGCCCGATCCCGAGTGGCGGCTCGGCCGGCTGTTCGGCAAGTACTGGATGCCGTGGTTCCAGCCGCAGCACCAGCACATGATGCCGATCGGCAACGTCAAACAGGCCCTGTCCGACCGGGGCCTGACCGTGATCGCCGAGGAACGCGCAACCGCGCACCAGCGCAACGACTTCGTCACTGCGGCGTACCTCTGGTTCAACGGGGTCGCACCCGACCCCACACTCCCCTGGTCTGGCATCCGGCGTACGGCGGCGCAGCGGATCTGGCGGGGCGTCGTCTGGACGGTCGGCGTTCCCGTACTACTCCTGGGCCTGCTCCTCGACCGCACGGCCAGCCCAGTCGTGGCGCGTCGGACGGGCACCGGCAACGCATTCCGGGTGCTGGCGCGTAAGGACGGCGGGACCGAAGCTCAATTCGTGCTTCCTGCTGATTAGGGCCAACGCGCTCTTTTAGCGAGCGTGGGATCGATCGAAAATGACGCCGGCCAGCCACAGCCATAGCGGGCTTTGAGCCCACTGGTGCCGACCACGAGCAGCAACGAAGGACGAAGAGAAACTTGTGACCTCGTGCTCATGTGGGAGGAAGGTGATCTCCCAGATTCCTCCCACATGAGCACGAACACATCCGACCGTGCCCGGAGCCCCCATGCAGCAGGGACCAGGAACGCATGAGGAACCTGTGACCTCTTCGGCAGGGGCTGGATGCGCGAAGAGGCATGCTCTCGGTGAGAGCATGCCTCTGAGCTGGGGTTTTGTGGGCGATACTGGGTTCGAACCAGTGACCTCTTCGGTGTGAACACCGACGATCACGACTTGAGGCCAGGGCTTCTTGCAATCACCGCAGGTCAGACGCATCATTTCGGCGCAGTATGAAGCACCTTGAGGAAGATCAAGTCTTTGTGATCTCCCACTATCGACACCTCGTTGGCTTAGCAGAGACATAGCGCTCAGTAGTCGCACGTACGACCGATCTTCGCTTTCCGGCTCCACAGCAAGCCATCCCCATGGCGGTCGATGCACGCTTGCTCGACACCCACCCCACTGAGACACACCAGTCGCAGCGGCGCCGATTCCCTACGCCTTCTACCTTCGCCACGCTCGCGGCGAGACGAGGGTAGCTGTCCGAGTCACAAACTCACGGCGTGATCCGCCGCTGGTCAGCGAGGTTTCGTGGTGCCTGGTGTAAGTAGTCAACCGGAAACGTCTTCAGTTCGCGGTGCAGTGACGGAAGAGTGGCCGATAGTCGGCCGTGACTGGAAAGGAGAGCACCGTGCACTCACATCTCTGTGGCGGACTGAGCGTCGGTGGCGGGTCCGAACCCCGTGTTCCGGCCGCTCGTCGCACGCCTGCAAGCCGAAACGCGGTTTCCGCAGCGATCAAGGAATGGTGATGGGCATCCTGGACTCATGGCAGAGAACAACGTCGAGTTCGGCGCCGAGTTGCGGCGCAGGCGGGAGACTGCAGGACTCTCGCAAGTGGTGCTCGCGCGGCACGTTCATTGCGGCAAGAGTTGGATCAGCAGACTCGAGAAGGGGAGGGGCATGGCCTCACCCGATCTCGTTCAGCGGCTCGATGACGTGCTCGAAGCGGAGGGAGCTCTGATGGCACTCGCTCCCGAGGAAAGGTCGCGGAGCACCTTCATCGGTTTGCCCGCGGTAACCGACCGTCTCGTGGGACGTGGAGGGGAACTGGCGAAGATCGGCGTGTTCGTGCAGGGCGACGGCAACCCCAATGTATGCGTGCTGACCGGGCCAGCAGGCGCGGGGAAGACCTCACTCGCGGTTCGTGCGGCGTCGGACGCCGCTGACCTGTTCCCGGACGGTTGCCTGTACATCGACTTCCGCGCCTGTACACCCGGAGCGACCTGGCTGGCCGGTCATCACGCGCTGCGGAGTCTCCTTACGGCCCTCAAGGTGCCCGGTGAGGAGATCCCACCCGGCGACGCGGGTCTCGCGGGCGTCTATCAGAACGCTCTGCGGGGACGACGGGTGCTGTTCGTCTTCGACAATGTGGGGGCTTCCGATCAGATCGAGGCACTGCTGCCGGCGGAGCGAGCA
This sequence comes from Actinomadura sp. RB99, assembly GCF_014706005.1. NCBI lineage: Bacteria > Bacillati > Actinomycetota > Actinomycetes > Streptosporangiales > Thermomonosporaceae > Actinomadura > Actinomadura sp. RB99. Next base: position 19,984 of record NZ_JABMCA010000039.1, read on the forward strand.
TGCCGAGCGCTGGTCACTAGCCGGAATCGACTGAACGCCCTGGATCGCGCCGTGGCCGTCCAGGTCGGCGCGCTGAACGACGTCGACGCGGCCGCCCTGTTCCGCTCAGCCGGGGGCGAACGCGCCACGGGTGCCGGTGCGGCGGTCGAGCAGATCGCCGTGCACTGCGCACGCCTGCCGCTGGCGATCACGATCGCAGCGGCGCGCTTCCGGGCCGATCCGATCTGGAGCATCGAGGAGTTCGCGGCTGAACTGTCCGGTGAGCAGGCGCGACTGGAACTGCTGGACGACGGGGAGCGCAGCGTCGAGGCGGCGTTCGCGCTGTCCTGCAACGCGATAGATGATGCTGAGCGGCGAATGTTCGGCCTGCTCGCGTTGCATCCCGCCCGGCGGATTCGGGTCGACGGCGCCGCCGCGCTCGCGGGCGTCTCCGTGGCTCGGGCGCGCCGTCTGCTCGGCAGGCTGGCGGACGCCCACCTGGTGGCTTACGAGACCACCGACGGTGTCGTGATGCATGACCTGCTGAGGGAGTTCGCAGGGGATCGGATCCTGCCGGAGACGGCTCCCGGTGAACGAGACGCAGCGATGCTGCAGTTACTCGACCATGAGTTGCGGCTGGCCGAATCCTGCGGGCGGCACCTCGATCCGCGGCGGCACCGGGTGTCTATGATCGCCGACGTTCCCACGGATGGATTCGCCGACCGCGACAACGCTCTGGAATGGATCCGGTCGGAATGGCCCGTCCTGGTGGATCTTTGTCATGAAGCCGCCGCGCGAGGTCGGTACAGCGAGTGCTGGCAGTTGTCGTTCGCGCTGCGCGACTACTTCTTTCTGGCGAAGTTGTGGGATCCCTGGATCAGCACCCATCAAGTCGCGGTGGAGTGCGCACGTGCGGCCGGTGCTGAGCGGGAGGCGGCAATCGCCCTCAACAGTTTGGGGATCGCGCACGCAGACCGGGGCGATCTCTCGGCCGCGGAGGCACAGTTCCACGAGGCTTTGAGGTTGTTCCGCGCCATAGGAGACGAGCACGGGAAAACCAGTGCGCTGTCCAACATCGCCTGGACGTCGCTCTATCTAGGACGGTCCCAGCAGGCGCTGCGGGATCTGCGCACCGTACGGCAGGCGTATCAGCGGCTCGGGAACCACCGAAACGCCGCCATCACGCTGCGCGCGATCGCGCTGGCCGAAACGGAGCTCGGCGCCCACCAGGATGCGGTGGAGCACGCGCTCGAAGCCCGCCGTGAATCCGAGATGTTGGACCTGCCGCTCGACGTGGCGATGTCGGTGAATTGCGGCGCGTGGGCGCGTTTCCAGAGCGGTGATCTCGATGCCGCAGCCGTCGATTACGAGTCTGCCGCCGGCCTCGCGGAACGCTGCGGAAGCAGGTACGAGGCCGCGCGGGCAGCCACCGGTCTCGGGAACGTGCTGGCAGTCACCGGCCGGATCACCGAGGCGGCGGAGCAGTGGGCTCGCGCCGACACGCTTCATCGGTCGCTGGAACCGGCCGTGATCGGCGAGGCGCGCATCCGTTCCACAATCTGGCTGGGAGACGAGGCGCCCGGGATGTCCGATGGACGCCGAGACTGACCTGCTCGGCGAGCTGAAGGCGCTGCGTAAGGGCTTCGGTCTCGACGACCCGAACGCGCTGTCACGGATCGGACCACGGCTGAGGCTCGCAGCCGGAGTGACCGACGGCGACGACGATGCCGCGACGCGCGCTAAGGTCAGGATCTTCCTCCTGGATGCGGCGGCGACGCTGCCAGCGGCGGAGGCCAAGGCCATCAGAGCCGGATTCGCGGTGAATGGCAGCCGGGACGTACGGCTTGAGGCCCGTCTCAGGCAGTTGGGTGAGGAGATCGGGTGCGATCTGCGCACCGTGAAACGCCGTCTGGACGCGGCGCTCCGGAAAGTGGCGGGAGAGACTCGCGCTTCGACGGCGCCTGAGGCCGTGATCCTCACGGCGGCGCCGTGGCATCTCGAGCGTCTGGACGCCGACGTCCGGCTCGACCCGGCTTCCACCGAGGTGCAGGAGGTGCGGAACATCATCAGCCATCGGGACGGCCTGCGCGAGCTCGCCTTCTCCTACTCGGCTGCGGCCCCTGTCGGCATGTCCATCGACGTGTTGCGGGGCGGTATCCGGACGGTGAGCGAGCGATGCTCCACCACCCGAACGCGCGTACGAGTGGAACTACCGCGCCCGCTCAGGAGGGCAGAGACCTACGGGGTGACCCTCAAGGTCGTCACGTCCGCGGCCGTGCCGTTCTACGTCTGCACACCACGCTCCACATGCACACGGTTCAATCTCGCGGTCGGCTTCCGGGGCAAGTCCGCCCCGGGCCGCGTCTGGCTCGTCCAGGACGAGCTTCCGCTGGAGGCGGGCGACCCTGTACGTGCCCGCGTCCCCGTTCCCATCGACGCCACCGGACGCGCCACCGCGTCCTTCACGCGCCTCATTTCCAACCGCTCTTACGGCCTGGCCTGGTCGTCGACCTAGTCGATCAATCCGTCGAGGCCGCCGTCCCGTTCTTCGCCAGCGGCCTCGACGGCCGCTTCGGCCGCCTTCTGGACGGCCGCGAACACCGTGGCGTCGCCGCTTACGCACTTGAGCAGAGTCTCGTCGTCGGCGTCCAGAATCGCGGCGGCATCCGTGAGGCCCGCGTCGGCAAGATTCAGAAACGCGTGCCGCTCCACCGAACCGTTCGTATACCGGGCGACGCGGGCCAGTCCGGCCCGTACGCCGAACTCCAACTGCAATGGCAGCTCCAGCAGCTCGCTTACCTCGACGAAGTCCGGTTGGACCTCCAGGGCGATCCTCAGCGCCGCCTCCACTACCTCGGCCGCACGCCGCGCCGCCTGGCGCACCGGACCGGGATCAGCGGATCGCACCCGCGTCCGGGGAGAGACCGCCCTCTCGATTTGTGCCAGCCGGCTCCCCCTGCTCCACATGTAGCAGGCCACGGCGCGCCGGGCTCGGGAGAGGAACGCGTCCTCGGCTCCGTCGTCGACCGACATGCGGATGAGAAGGGAGCCGGGGGTTCCGTTCTCTCTCAGTACACGCCTCAGGTTCACCCGCGCTCTCAATCCGTCTCCGGAACCACCGGGAAAGCGGACATCGCCGAGTTCGGTGGTGAGCTGGACCGCACAGATCATGGTCATCGGGTTCAGGTCGGCCGACGACACTTCTGACAGTGCGTGGACGAGGGTGGTGACCGACCCGATGGACAGCCCGCTCCGCAGGGCGATCGTACCGAGGCCGGTCAGCCTGTACCTTGTCTCCTCACGCTGCAGCAGCCGTGCCTCGCACAGCGACTCGAGTGCGGAGTCGACCTCGTCCGGTGGGAAAGGCCGGAACGCCTCGGGCTCGTTCCGGTACTGGTAGGACGCGAAGGTCAGTGCGAGCAGTTCCTTCACGTCGACGCGCAGGGAGCCGCGTTCTCCGGAGTCCGCGAAAAGGGGCAGGATCGTAGCGCGCAGGTCGTCGGCCGTGGCGGGGAAAGCCGTCCGCAGTGGCTGTGGTCTGGCCTGGACGTAGTGGCGCCATTTCTGCTCCGCGTCGATTTCATTGTCCGCGACGATGAACGCACGGCCCTCCTTCACGTGCCCCATCCGGCCCGCGCGACCCGCCATGTTCTTGTACTCAGAGACTGTGTAGCGGACGTCCTCCGACTGCGACGGGTGCTCGAGCCCGTAGACGACCACGCAATCGGCGGGCAGGTTCACACCCTGCGCGAGCGTCGTCGTGGCGACGACCACCCGGATCTCGCTGGACTTCCGCTTGAAGAAGCCCTCCACCGTGCTGCGCTCGGCATCACTCAGATCGGCGATGTGGAAGGCGACGCCATGGTCGAGGCAGGCGCGCAGCCTCTCGGTGATGCGTCCGTCGTCACCGTCGGGCAGCGCCCGGAGCGCGCCCTCGGCGGACGGCAGGCCGAGAACGCCGGCGAGGTCCTCCGCGAACGTCCACGCTTGTTGCCGCTGCGGCCTGAACACGATGACTTGCTGGTCCTCCCCGACGAGCCGCTGGACGAGATCGCGTGCCGTCGTTAGAGGGTCGCTCGCGCGCGAGTGGCCGCTCAGGGTTTCAGTCCGTTCCGCGCCGTCGCCCTCCCGAAGGCGGATCCGCCCGTCGGATGAGACGACGCCTTCCTGGAGCGGTACCGGCCGTTCGCGCCCCGTCATCGGCGTCAGCATGGCCCACTCGGCGAACATCCGGCCAGCGTCCGGCGCACTCGACAACCCGATGACCTGCGGAACTGTTTGGCCCGCCCGCCTGCGAGCGCGGATGCGGGTCAGCAGCAGTTCCAGCTTCGGGCCGCGGACCGGGACCCCGATCGTCTGGATCTCGTCGATGACGAGAACACCGATCCTGGACAGTAATCCGGGCCTCCGATGCAGCAGGCCGATGAACACCTCGTACGTGCAGACCGCTAGCTGGAACCGGCCCGACAGCAATTCGAGCATATTCCCGCGCCGGCCTCCGGTGGCGCGGATCACCCTCATGCCGAGCTTCGCATAGTCGGCGGTGAAGAGATCGTAAAGCTCGTCCGCGAGGGCGCGCGTCGGTACCAGGAACACGGCTGGGCGGTCCGCCGCGACCGATTTCAGCGCCGCGATCTCGCCGATCAGCGTCTTTCCGGTCGATGTGGGCGCGCTGACGAGCAGGCTCTCACCGGCCAGCAGCCTGCCGCGGTCGATTACCCCGAGCTGGAAGTCGGTCAGCTTCCCGACCCGCCGCCTCCATATCACGCACACCTCGTCGGGAATCCCGTAGGGCGTCAGGCTGGAGAATGCGCGGGAGACTTCTGGCCGCTCGGCATCCCCCGCGATGCTCTTGTACTTCTCGCCCTTCTTGAAGATCTCGACGCTCATCCCGGTCGTCACCGCTGCAAGCGCCGGATACTGCCGACCTCTCAAGATCGTCCCGGGATTGCCTTGCACCTGCTTCATGACGTGCTCGAAGAGCGCGAGAAGCGAGATCTTGCCATCCGATACGTCGAGGCCGAGGCCGAGGAGCCCCTGGATGAGGTGATGGGTGAGCACTCCGTGCCGAAGCCACTTGTCCTCATACGCCAACTGCCCTTCAGCTGCAGCCGTGAGCACCATCCATCCGTCGCCGCGGATCTTGCTAAGAATGTGCGACGGGGACGGGCGGCCGTTCCTGGCGTGCTCGCTCAAGGACAGGCCGGCCGTCTTGGTTGCGTACAGAGCCGGGCCGCCGAGCACATGCCCTCCGACGAAGCAGCAGTCGAGCACGATGATGAGCTGACGGGCGCGAATCCGCTGCACAGCCGCCACCAGTTCGTCTAGCGACAGTCCCGTCTCACGCAGATTGTCCGGCTCTGAGTCATACATCACCAATTCGCCGTCAAAAGTACCATGTCCCGAGAAAAAGATCACTGCGAGATCATCGGACGCACATCTGTCCGCGACCTGTCCAATTTCTGTCAGGAATTTCCTCTTGGTCACCTCGCGATCAAGCGATAGGTTCGTCTCGCCTGGGAGGTTGTCCTCGAACAGCGCCTGGAGTGCACTCGCATCTCTTCCGGCGAAGCTCAACTCCCTGAAAGCGTCTCCGCACTGGTATACGTCCACACCCGCGAAGAACCCGTGAAGTTTCACTTCCCGCTTCCCCCACTCGACCATCGTCTGAAGAGCTACAACGGCAATGGAAATTAGCACAAACTAATACGTCACGCGACAGATTCTCTCCTGACGGGAAAGGAGTGGCCACATGCTCGATACGCCTCTGCGCCTCTCGCCGTCCGCGGTGACACGGTCCGGCAGTTGTCCTCGCTATCGGGCGCTGAAGGCGCGCCCCGCCAAGGGCAGGGCGAACGGCGGCCGCCGCAGCGGGACGTTCCGGGAAACCTTCGGGCTCGGGCCGCTCGGCAAGGTGCTCGATCTGGTCGAGTTCGACGGACTCGACACTGAGGCGGCACTCTCGCGGTGGCGCGGGAGCCCGAGCCGCGATCGCCACCCCGCGCTGGTCCGATGGACGGAGCACGCCGTCCGGCAGTACCTCGATGCTCAGACGAACGGGATGAGAGCGGACCCCGTGCTTCAGCCGGTCTCACGCACGTGGGCGAGACGCGTTGACCGGCCGCTCGACGGTTTGCCCGAGCCGCACGAGGAGATCGTGTACGGCCGACGCTACGCAGGCGGCTGCGTGCGCGAGTTGCGTCTCACCCGGTACCAGGGAGTCGAGGGCCGCCCGCGGGACGAAGCCGAGATCGCACTGGCCGCCGCCGTGGTGGCCGCCGGAGGCCCGGTGCTCGGCAGCCGGTGGAGCACCGGGCCGCTGCTGATCGGGCGGCACGAGCGGCCGGAGCGCGTCCGAATCGTCGAGGTCGGTTGCTTGGACGGGTCCAGCAACGTCCTGTTCGATGACACCGCCGAAGCCGCGTTCGCGGCGTATGAGGAGCACGCCTTGGGACGGGTGCTGGAGGTGGCGACGGGCGAGGCATTGCGGCCGGGGACCGACTGCGGACGCTGTCCGATCATCGCCTCCTGCCCTGCTGTGCCCTCCGTGCCGGGACTGCTCGGCATCGATGCCGGCACAGGTCCCCGGCGCATATGGTCGGTGACCACGTCGCGGCAGTACCACACCTGCGCCCCCATCCCCTACTTCCACGATCTCAACCTTCCGCGGGACGCCACCAGGGAAGAGAGCGGGTCCACCATCCGTGGGCGGCTCGTGCACGCCGAGATTGAGGCCCGGCATGCCCGGGTGCCGCCGCGGGCATGCACGGCCGACGACCCTGCGGCCGGGGCCGCCAAAGCGACCGCGGAGGAGCCGACGGTGAAGAGTGTCGCCGAAGACTTGGAGACGAGGCTGCGCCACCAGATGCTCGGCGACCACTCCTTCGTCTGCCCCATGCGGCACGCCGGGACTACCACGGGCGTGGACATCGTGCCGGAGCACCAAGTCGTCACCTACGATCCATCCGCCAACGTCGCAGTCATCGCCAAGATTGACTTGCTCTACCGGATCGGCGGGAACTGGCGGCTCCGCGAGATCAAGACGAACCGGCACCTGTACGAGGGTGATCTGCTCCAGCGGTACGAGCAGATCGCGCTGGCGGTGCTGCTCTCGGCTGAGGGCGCGCTTCCCGGCGGGCGGGGAGGCTGCCGGGTTGAGCTCGAACGGCTGAGCGCGACCGGCCCCGTCCTGACGGAGTTCGACGCAACGGATCCCGAACTGGTCCAGGCAGCGCGCGAGGTGGTCCAGTCGGCGGTAGCACGCTGGCACTCCGACGAGACTCTTGCCACGAGCCCCGGCAAAGCGTGCCGGGACTGCGGGTTCATCCGCTGGTGCCCTGACGCCAGAACTGATGTCAAGACAGACCTCAGGCCGAGGGCCGACACGTGAGCGGGCTGGTCGCGCCACCGTCCGACGATATGAGCGAACGGCGCCGCCGGGCGGTGACGGCGATGCTCCGGGCCGCGTACGCGTGGTCGGCACGGCAGGCGCATCCGGAGGCGATGCGCGAGGTCGCGCGAATGACCGGTTTCGTGATGGAGGCGCACGGGCCGGGAAGCGGGCCGGTCACGCCGCTCGCCTTGGTGGATGCGCTCCGCCGACCGCTGGGCGAACTGCCGATTCTCGGAAGTACGGACAGCAGCGACGACGCTCTGCGCGACGCGGTCCTGCTGGAGCCCGATGGGGTCGGCGGCGACCGGCTGTCCGCACCGGCCCTCGATCTGTTGTGCGAGCACGTCGTCCCGTTGGACGCCGAGGCGGACGGGCAGGGCTGGCTGCCATCGTGGACGCGGATGACCGCCGACCGAATCAGGGCGCGGGCGTTCGCGGCGATGGCTGGGCCAAAGGACCAGCGTCTCTATGAGACGTCCCGCAAGTTCCTGATCGAGCACCCGGCCGGCCGGCTGCAGGAGCTGCAGATCGGAGTCAGCGAGACCGGGGCCCGCATGATGCCGGGCGGATATCGGCCGATTCCGGAGAGCTCCTTGTACAGGACGCGGGACGATGGCGCCTGGTGGTGGCCGTGCCCCGACTGCCGCTGGCCGATGGCGGTGACCCGGGACCAGGTGCAGTGCCGCTACCGGCCGCATTCCACCGTGTTCCGCGCGGCCGAACGGCGCGGCGCGAAGCGCCCGGAGCTGACCCGGGTCGACGAAGGACCCGTGGTGAAGACACCGGTGGCCCTCTCCGCCGTGGGGTCTGGGTGCGTCGGCCAGGGCGTCTGGCGGTTCATCGTCGTCCCCGGGGCGAGCGAGCTGCGGATCGCCGCGCAGTTGGAGAGGCTCGGCGCCGACGTCGAGATGTGGCCAGAGTTGGACGCCTACGACCTGCACGTGACCATCGGCGGCACCGAGTTCCGGCTGGATGTCAAGGAGTACCGGTCATCGCACCGGCTGATCACCGATCTGCGGGCTCGCCCGCCGAGGGCACAGGTGGCAGTGCTGCTGCCCCGGACTCACGGGCACCAGGCCGAGGCGGTGGCGACGGCGCTGCCCAGAATCACGGTCCTCACCGAGCAGCGACTCCTCCGCCAGGTACGGCGAATCAAGAAGACGATCGAGAAACGGAAGGACGGAAACCGGTGATGAAGGTCGCGCCCCGGCTGCTCGGTGGGGCGATCGGGCTCGCCGCGCTGCATTTCGCCATCGACAGGGACGACGACGGCGCCGCCATCACGACACGGGAGGACGTGCTGTTCGTCCTCGACGGTCATATCGCCGACTGGTCCGGGTGGAGGAGCCTGGACGAGGAAGACGCGAGCCGGTTCATGCGTCTCCTGCGCCGCCGCCCGAACTCGATGGCGAACGGGCGGGCGGCGGGCCCGCATCTGGACCGGTGCCTCGTCCAAGGCGAGATCGCTGGCTGCGTCGCGGACGAGTTCTACAAGGAGAACGGCCGGATCATCGTCGACCCCGGCATGGCACCTCGCGTCTTCGTCGACGGGCTGCTGAAGGAGCTGGACAGCCTGCACGTCGGGCAAAGGCGGGAGCTTCCGGTGGCGGAGGCCGGCCCGCACACGGCCGTGGCCCGGTCCCGCTCATCCGGCGGAACGGAGCCCGGGTTCGCCGAGTCGCGCTTCGAGATCCGCGGGCATCACGCCGAACCAGCCCGTTCGCTGCCGCGCATCGAGGACGCACCTCCCGAGGGTGACCTGTGGGTGCCGTTCGCGGAACTGGAGGAGATCGCGCAACGCCTGGACGAGGATCTCGGCGGCGGCTACCGGTTGGAGTGCGTGCAACGATTCACCGAAGAAATCCGTGCCGCGAACGGTGAACGGGTCGGCGGGCTCCTGCTCACCGCCGGATCTCTGCGCGAACTGCTGGCCTACACGGGGTTCGGGAAGTCCGTAGTGCTCGTGGAGAGCTTCGCCTGCTGGGCGGCCCGGCACAAAGTGAGTGTGGCGTTCGTCCTGCCGACCAACGCCGATGTCGCACAGGCCGCCCACCAGATCGAGCGCGCACTGGCCGTCGTCCTGCCGGACGGCCAGCCTGGAGTTGTGCCTCTGGTGTCACCGCGCGCGATGTTCGAGGTCGCCGAGTCCGCGGCCGCGTACGCCGCGCCGTCTGCGGAGCAGGGGTCGGGTCCGGACGCGGAGTGGATCTGGCAGCGGTTCGGGTACGGCTGCGCGCTCGCCGCGGCGGCCACGCCGGAGGACGGTGCCGAGACATGGCTTCCGGGACGGGAACCGTGCGCGGGGCTTCGGCGGCCGCATCGGCGCAGGCGGCGGGACGAGCGGGTCGCCTGCCCATGGCGGACGACCTGCGGCAAGTTCCGTGCCGTCCGCGACGCCTGTTCCGCGGGCATTATCGTGACCTCCCACAAGAACCTGATGGCGGGCGTGCTGCAGGCACCGGTGGACGAAGGCTCGGGCACCGACGACCGGATCGCCGTCGAGGAATTGATCCTGCGGCGCTGCCAGGTCGTCGTCATCGACGAGGTCGACGTGTTCCAGCGATCCGCGATCGAAGAGGCGGGGCGCGGCCTGGTGCTCGACCATGCTGGGCGGACGAACACGCTGCTGCGCCGGTTCGACTCCGACTTCGGCGAGGTGTCAGGGCGGCTCCACGGCGACATCGACGCGAACGTGCGCGATGCCTATTTCGGGCTGCGCTACCTGTCCGAGACGTACGTCAGCCACCTCACCTACCAGCGGATCAGCGCCGCGCCGCCGACGAAGGGCAGGCGCAGACCCGGACCTGGCCGACAGTGGATCATCCCGCGGCGCTGGGACCACTGGCTGACGGTCCGCCTGTTCGACCTCGCCCCGGAGGAACGGGCCACCAGGTCGCAGCTGAGAATGTTCCGGACGCTATTCCAAGACGGCGGTTCCCCGCTGCCCGGCGAACCACCCGGCTTCGCGGAGGCACGCCGCCACCTGGCGGACGTCGTCACGAACGGGACCGGAGGCGCGGCAGTCGTGGCGGCGCGACCTGCCATCGAGGCATTGTTCGCCCAACTCCCGGCGGGCGAGCGGACCAAGGCCGCCAACCGTATGTTGCGCCGCGCCATCCTGGTGCCCATCGCCAGTAACCTGCACCGCCTGATGGCGAACAACGCTCAGCTCGTGGAAATGGGCGTCGAGTCGGCGCAGGAGATCGCGGACGCACTCGGCGTCTACACCCGCTGGCGGGTCGCACCGACCGGTCCGCTCGGCGCACTGTCGTTCGCGTTCACCGAGTACTACGACGACAACGGTGACGAGCCTGCCCGGCTGAGCACCGCCGCGTTCGGCGGCGACCCGCACACCTACGTCCTCGGGCTGGCAGACACGACCGCGCTCGCCCACGCGGGCACCCGGAGGATCGTGCTCGGCCTGTCCGCCACCGCCTACTTCCCCGGCGCACCGCACCATCATGTCCGCGCCGACCCCGCATGGTACGTGCGCGACGACAATCCCGAGACGGTCAAGGTCGCCGCCGTTCCGATACGGGACGATCTGAACAACCTGGTGCGCGTCTCCGGCCTGGACGGAGCCGCACGTGCCGAGGCGACACGGCGCATCGCGGAACGGCTGTGGAGCACCGCCCTGAGCGGCGAACTGGAACGACTGCGGAGGACGGACAAGCACCGGGCACGAGTACTGCTCGCCACCACGTCCTACGCAGGTGCCCGACATGTGGCGGAAGGACTGGCCCGCGCCGGCGTCGACGCCGCGCGCATCTGCTTGGCCGTCCCCCCGCAGGAGGTCGAGAACCCCACCACGGGGATCCAGGGTCGCTGGCAGTCGATCCGAGCCGACCGTCTGGAGGACTTCCCCCGGCGGGAAACGGCCGACATCCTCATCGCGCCGCTCGCCAGGGTCCAGCGGGGCGTCAATATCATCGGGGACGAGAACCGGTCTGCGCTCGGCTCCGTGTGGCTGCTCGTCCGGCCCATCCCGCTGCTGGACGAACCCGCGGAACTACTCGCGCATGTGCAGGGGGCGGCGCACGACGCGCATCCCGGCCCGTCCACCGACCCCGCGGCGCTCCTCGACGACCGGCACCGCACCGCCGAGGCGCGGCTGGACGACATGGTCCGCCGTCCTCCGTACTTCCGCGCCCAGCACAAGGCGGTCAAGCTCGGCGTGGTCGCCGAGACGCTGAACGGCGCATTCCAACTCATCGGGCGCGCCCGCCGCGGCGGCACCGACGCCGTCCTGCATCTCGTGGACGGCGCCATGCTCGACGAAGACTCGGGGACGAGCATGGCCGCGATGATCCGCCTCCTGCGCGAGAAGTGGCGGGCGGACGGAACGCTCGCCCGCATGAAGACCTACTACGGCACCACGCTCCAGGCGTTCTTCGACTACGCCGGGGCCGACGAGGACGGAGAGTCCTGATGCTGATCACGCTCGCCTACCGCATCCCCCGAAACCTCCTCGACGAGGTCCTCGGGACCGTGACCGCCTATCCGCTGACGGAGGACTTCGAAGCCGTCTGGAGCACGCTGTCGAGCGAAGAGGGCCAAAGGGTTCCCCCTTACAGCTCCCTTACGCGAGGGATCGTCGCAGCCACCGGCGAGCCGGTTCGCATGTTCGGGGAGAGCCACCTGGCCGCCCGCGAGGTCGAGGCCGGAAGCCGGCGGCTCCTGCTGACCGGCCGGGAACTCGACCACCGGCTGCGGGTCGCGGTGCAGGCGTGGGAACGGCATATCAGGGGCGAGCAGGGGCCGCCTCGGCTCCCCGGCGTGCTGCCAGAACCAGAGGCGGCCCGCCCCTACTCCGACTTTATCGAGCCCCGCCCGGGACGGGTCCCGCTGGCTCCCCACTGGGTCTACGAGACCGCCGAATGGCAGATCATGCGCCGCCTGGCGGGAGAGCCGCTCCGTATCGACGGAGACAGGGGCCTGCCGCTGCGGCTCGATACGGACGGCGCCTTGCTCGCCTGGGATCAGGGCGATTTGATCGCGCGGACCCACCGGGGGCTCATCTCCTACGGGATGGCCAAGGTGACCGCCCGAGTGGTCACCCGCGCGGGAGTCAAGGACCTGGTGCTGTGCTTCGACGCGCATCTGTCGCGCTTATCCCAGTGCTGGTATGGGCGGCGGACCAAGCACGCCTGGATCGACCGCGGCGAGGCGGACGATCCGGTCCTGCGCCTGCCGGTGTTCCGCGCTTCCGACGGAAACACCGGTGACTACGAGAACCGCCTCCATCCAGCCATCGCGACGATCCTCGAAGCGTGCAAGCTCAAGCCGATGACCCTGCCACCGATCCTGCCGGCGAAGCCCGGCGACATACGGCCGCAATTCTCCAAGACGCAGTTCCACACGCTCGGAAACGGACTGGGGCCGAGGTTCATGCTCTTCCTCCACCGCCACGTCATGCGGCTGATGCCTATGCTCGTCCCGCTCACCTACGACGTGGACAAGAGCATCAAGCTGCCGGCGCGGGTCGAGAAGTATCAGGAGAACGGTCTTCCGTCGGCTGGAGTCAGCCCCAGTGGCTACCGACGCGTAACGCTCGCCTGCGTCTACGCTACGGCTGATGCCAGGGCACGCATGCTGGAGCAGCTGGCGGCACTCGCCGGGCACCCGGTTGAGCCGCATCCGGACGGGCCGCCCGTACCCGTCAACGACGCGCTGGAGGTCATCGCCCGGCACTGTCCCGAACTGCTCTCCCACGACACCCCGAACAGGGCGGCATACCTCGGCGACCTCAGCGCGGCGCCGTCCGCCGGAGACCGGCTGACCGCAGTGTGGGCGGAGACTGAGTACCACCCCGCAGCCGAGCCTCCTGCCCTCGACGCGAAGCCGCACCTGCGCCGCCTCTTCGGGCATCTGGGCATCCCCGTACAGTTCCTCGCGACCGAGCCGGCAGTGCTTCCCGATGGCGCACGGCCACGCTCCGCGAGCGAGAAGGAGCACGCGGCCCGTGCCGCGCTCCGGGATTTGCTGCGCGGCGCGGGGATCCTCGACGATCGGTTGCCCGCCGCGCTCACCGCAGAGCATCTACCGAATTCACTGACCCGCCGGACGCTGCTCGCGGGCATCCACGTCCGCCGGCAGCAGAACACGCAGGGCGAACCGGTGCTGGTGCTCGTCATGACAGCGGTCGACCTGGTGCCAGGAAGACTGGAGAAGTGCAGGATGCTCGCCTACAGCGAACGGCGGGGAGCATGGGTACGCGCGGCCGAGGGAATCGCGGACTTCAACGCCGGGACGATCGGCTCCGCCCACCTCGGCCGCACCCGGGAGAAGGTTGTCCGCACCCGCGCGGAGATCGAGTCGCGGCTGTGCGCTCTCGCGGACGGCGACCGGTCGGGAGTTCCGATCGTGATCTTCGTGGCCGCCTCTTCGATGCGGGGCATCTGGCCTGGCCTCGCGGATGCTTCGCTCGGAGACGGCCCGATGCCGGGTAATGTCCTGCGCGCCAGGAGCGACGACGTCGCCGTTGTCCGGCTGCACAGCACAGTGGAGGAGGTCGGTCGCCCGGTCAACCGCACTGAGGGGCGCCAGGTGGAGGACCCGAACCAGCCGAACGCTCCTGGCCAGGCGGTCTATCGGCTCGCGGAGTCCGGCGCGCCGTCCTGGCTGTTTCCCGGCACCTCCGTCCTGTTCAGGGCGAATGGGGGCAGGCGGGGTGCGACGACCACCCGCTTTGAACTGGACGACGGCGGGTATGATCGCCGCGAACTGGGGAAGCCGTGGCACTCCTTCACGGCCAAGGAAATCGTCGTGGTGGAGCCGGGATCCTGGAAAGCAGAGGAACTGGTGACGTTCACCGCACGGCTGTGTGAACAGAACATCTCATGGGACGACCGCACCGCGCTCCCCGTGCCCCTCCACCTGGCCGTGACGGCCGACAAGGACCATCCCGATCATCGGGCGTCCGGCCAGGCAGAGGACGACGACTGGGCTTAGCACGGCGGGGAGGACCATACCCCGGCGCCGGTCCTGCCCATCGCCCGCAGCAGGTCCGCGATCTCTTCCTCGGTAAACTCGTCGATCGAGTAGCGATCGCAGTTGTACGGCTGAAGAAAGTCCGGCAAATGATCGACCGTCTCACCCGGAAGGACAACCGGGAGCACTTTCGGAAGCCAATGGCTCTCGTTTTGTGCGAGCTTTTCTCGGATGAAGTTCAACTCAGCGCGCATACCGCGATTCTCATCACTGGACGCATTCCCCTCGCCCACGACCTTGCACCTGGGTGAGGCGACGACAGCAACGAAATCCGCTTTCTTCATCTCGTCTTCCGCCCATATTCCCCAATGCCGACGCACGGCGCTGGCCCACTTGTCGATATGGACGTCAACACCGGTGTGGCGGAGCAGTTCCGCGAACTTGAGGGCGTTCGTCTCATGCCACACCGTGTCGTGCGCGTAGCAGATGAACATCCGCGGACCCTCCTGCCTCCCCGCGGGATCGGTATCGTCGATGGGTACGGGCTCCACGACCCGTCGTACACCCTCTTTCAGCACCAAGGGGAACGTCAGCGCGTTCTGCCCCGGCAGCGACCCGATGGACTCTTCGGGCGGTAGCGAGTAGCGGACCGAGAAGCTGACCGCCACTTCCGCGCAGCCCCGCGGCACGAACAGCGACAGCCACGCCACCTGTGAACCGGAGCGGACGCTCCCCTCATGCGCGGCCGCGTTCTGCCAGCGCACCCAGTTCCCGCCGACGCCGAAAACGTCGATCCGGTGTGTCGTAGCGGGAATGACGGCGTCCGGCTCCATCCCGGCGGTGCGGGGCACGAACTGCAACCGCCGGTTCAGAGAGTAGACGCGCTCCTTCTCCGGTCCGGTGGTTCGCGGCAGAGCGTCCGCGACAGCGACGGGGCCGACGCCATCGCCGGCGGTGAACTCGAGCCCGACCTCGAACCATCTCACCGGAGCGGGATCGGGACCGAGGTCCAGGTCGTAATTGATCTTGATGAGATAGGCGTCCTTCTCGCCGAGGACCTCAGGCTTCGCATCAACGGGATGGATCTCCCAACTATGTAGGGTCACCGCCCCGATGCTGATACCGTCCGGCTCCGCATTGACCCATCTCGCACCCTCGTCGATCAAAACAAACTGGACTGTGACTCGTTTCTCCAGTGACATCCTTCCCCCTGCGCTCTCTGAACTCGACGGCAACATTAGCGTTCGAACCAGCGCCACCATGCATGCACTTGGAATTTGTCCTGTTCTTGTCAGGCTTCTCAGAAGCAGGGCACCGGTTCGGCCGGCACCCTTGTGGACACCGCTTCGCTCTGCGGTACCAAACCACCGCCGACGCAGTCGGCCCACTACCGAGCGCAGTGTGGGAGGGGACTCTGCATCGGCACTTGTGCCTGGCTGTTCTCGACCATCCCGCTCCGCTGACAGTTGAGGAACTTGCATCGGGGCTTGAGCGGTTTCCGCTCTCTACCGGACGACCTGATCGACACCGGCGTCCTCGCGACCAACGACCAACCGTGAAAGTGCAGGTAGAGGCCCTGGAAGCGGGCTGTCTGCGAGCTCGCCTGGCTCCCGAGTCAGTCACGGACGAAAGGGCTGTCCAGCTCCTGTGGGCGAAGGCCGTTGCCTATCTGACAGGCGCAGATGAGACCGGAAGGCCGTGCTGGACATGCTGATCGATCTCCACCGCGCAGATCGCACCCGGCTCTTCGACCTACGCGCCGAGCAGCGAGAGGCCCAAGATTGTGGCGGCCTCACGCGTGTCAACGGCCCACTATCAGGCCGAAAGCAGACGAAGCGTCACGCATGCTCAATACGAGAGTTTGAGCCACCAAGGTTGGCTCAACAGCACTCCAGGCCGAGGAGCGACGAGGCAGCGGATTCTCGTCGAACGAACACGCAGAGTGACTTCACTTGCTGCGACTTGGTGACCACACTTGGCTTGGGTCAAGATCATTGCCCCAGATCTGCCCCACGGGCCGTATCGGCTGCCTCAAGGCAGCGTGAATAGGCCGCTGACCTGCACAGATAGCCTCCGTCGAATGCGTGACCTCTTCGGCAGGCCCGAACAGTCAGAAGAGGTCACTATCCGTTTAATAGTGACCTATGACCTGCGGGAACGTGGGCGATACTGGGTTCGAACCAGTGACCTCTTCGGTGTGAACACGACCGATCATGCCCAGACTACATGGCCTTCCCCCATCACCGCAGGTCAGACGTGGTCCTTGAGCGCGACAGAGCGCACCTCAAGGAAGATCAAGTCCGTTGCGATCTCCCGCTATCAACACCTCGAGTCCTGACGACAGAAGTAGCGCTCAGTAGTCGCTCATAGGGCCCATCTAAACTCTGCCGCTCCCGCAGGATCCCCGGCGCGGCAGTCCTTGCACGTGCTAAGGCCGTCGCTACATGGTCGCAAGCCTCCGCCAACTTGACCTTAGTCTCGCAACTCGGGCAAGAACTCCACCATGACCGGACATCGGCGGGCACGTTGATAGTGAGGACTTCCACGCAGCGCAGCCAGCAGAACCAACACACTGAAATTTCCATGAGGCTCTGAGCCGAACTGCAGCGGTTGATCTGAAGCAGCGTCCCCCACGGAGGAGCCCGCCACTTGCCCTGACGCCGAGCGTGCGGCCGGCTGCGAGGGGAGATTCACCCAGGCGAGGCATCGGGTCTCTTTGTTGGTGACGACGACTTGCTGGAACTCAGCCGGCTCGACCAGGCCAGGCCCCCATTTGACCACATCCTGATAGACATCATCGGATACGATCAGAGCAAGTTCACCGGACTCGAATGATGCCCGAAAAGCAGGAGCGTTCAGCAACCTGAAAAGATGATTGAGGTCCTTCCCGACGAACCCCTCCTGGTCACGGTAGACGTATCCTTCATGCACGGCCATACGCAGTCTTAACTGATTGTCCGGATGAAGCGTCTTGTTGACCTTGCGCAGCCCGGTACGGACGAGAGACATCAAGGGATCTACCAAGGTGTGAACGCCGAAGCCTATCGGGGCGAGCAGGAAGAACCCGTCCCCACGATCCTCTTGATGGCATTCCACCCGAGAGAGGTGAACCGCCGCAGTGGCATGCTGAACGATGCGGTACATCGCTTCACGCATCTGCTGCAGGACGTCGGGATCCTGATTGCGAGCGAACTCCACAATGTCGAACGCGACCATCGCACGATGCTGTGCTTCGCGCGAATCTTGTGCGAAGCCAGGGATGGACACCGCGGGCTCGCCGCCCGGCAAGTCTTCGTCAGATCGGCTCTCGATCGCACCCACCACCCTTGGTGAGATTCTCAGTGAGTGCAACTCGCGCCATAGTGGCATACCAAAACGGCCCCGCAACTGCGAACAACAAAAATGATGTATTGGAACGCTCTGAACAGACAATCGCACCATTCAAGGACGTCATCTCCACCAAACGGGCACCGCCCAGAACGTTCTGATCTTGTGAGAGTCATCAGATGCCCTGGTCAAGTTGGGGTTGTGGAGCCAGTCTCCGCATCCAGTAGCGGGGAAGGCATGTGTTCCAGCTCGCTGAACGCCTGCGAGAAGTGGGCGGGACCTTAGCAGTGGTGGTTGGTCACGATGCCTGACGTGGGCATCGTGATCCCATACCCGCTGGCCGCCCGGCGGCCGACGGGCGCGCGAATGATGGCGCCGCAGCGCAGGCGCCGCGGTGGCCGGCGCCCGGACTGCAAGTCCGCTAGGCCTGGTCCGGTTATGAAGTAACTCGTTGATGTAACAGGCAGCACCGGCGTCGACCGCTCGCTGCGCAGCGGGTCAGGGCAAGGCGGTCCGGGTGTGCTGGTCGGGCGTGGTGGGGCTTTTCGATCAGCCCGGTGACGTCTGCTCGCAGCCGATCTCTGCCGGGCGGCGCCCTCGCGTTGTTCTAGGTGCGTCGAAACTCGGCTGGGACGTACGGTCGAGCGGCCTGGCCAGAGCGGCTCGTCGTGCCGCCAGAGCGGCTCGTCGTGCCGCCAGCGCGGGGCCCACGGGGTCGCATGGTGGGGGTGAAGGTGCGGGTGACGCGGCGGGTCATGTCGACCGTCATCCCCCAGTCGACGCGGGACTCTGCGGTGGCCGGCAACCGTTCGTCGCCGCAGACCACGCGCCGGTGTCGCATCAGCGTGCCGTAGACACGTCCGGCGATCCACCGCTTGGGCAGCGGCGCGCCCCCTTCACGTCCGGGTCGCGGTGCACGGTCCGCACGCCGATCCCCCGATCTCGTGTTCGTGGTCGGCGACGGTGTTCTGGAAGCCAGCGTGCACCCATGGGACGACAGGGAGTGTTTATGCAGGTCAGGGGGCGGGGAGTACCGCACAGGTAGATGATCATGGCCGCCGCCATTTCCTGAGGGGTTGCACGCGTGGACGAGTTGTTGCCGAGCGGCGGTCGTCGGTGACGAGCGTGGTCGTGCACGACATGACGGTGCCGTGGACATCGGTCGACCCCGCGCTGCACATGACGGTGGAGCGGTGGCCGTTCTTCGGCGTCGAGACCGTCGTCGGCCGCTTGCGCAACGACGGCGGCACGACCAGGGCCGCCGAGTTCGTGCCCTCGGTCCCGCTCGACCTGACGGAGTTCAACGAACTGCGGCTGTGGGTCCAGGCCGACCGCACGGCGGTCGGGTCGGACCGGCTGCCCTACTACGTGGCGCTGGCATATCAGGACGCCGCTGACGGGCCCGCCGACCGGCACCGGTGGTATCTGCCGGTGAACGCGCCCGGCGGCTGGGAGCAGCGCCGGATCGGCATTGAAGGGGACCGGCGCAGTGCCGTTCGGCGGTTCGCGCTGGAGCCCCTTGGTCCGGCGCCGTTCACCATCCGGCTCACTCCGCTCCTCGCCGTGCGGGAGGAAATGCTGGTCGACGTCGAGCACGCGCTGCGGGAGTCGCTCGCCGGGCTGAAGCCGCCCGGGTTGACCAATGTGCCGGTCGCGTCGGCGGTAAGCGCCGGAGCCACCGAAGTGCCAGTGCGAGCGCTGGGTTTCGCGGCGGGCAACCGGATCCGGCTGGACGAGGGGACCGCCGGCAGCGAGGTGCACGATGTGCTCAGGGCGGTGGCCGACCGCACGGCGGGGCGGACCACGCTCACCCTGGCCAGGCCGCTCGCCGGCTCGTTCGCGCAGGACGACGGTACGGTCACGGTCCTGGTTCCGGTGACGGACGAGCCGGTGACGCCGCGCATCGTCCTGACGCCGCTCGATGTGCGAGAGGATCCGACCCGGTCGTGGCAGGTCGACCAGCGTGACAGCTTCCGGCCACGTGGTGCCATCACGGTGTGCAGCGTCCGCCCAGCTGCCCGCGCCTACCAGGCCGATTACCAGGTCGAGGTGGTCGCGACGCGGGACCGGGCCGCCCTCGTTGGAACGGTGGTGCGACGGTTGTCGGCCGACCGCGCTCTGTGGATCGACGGAACCCCGGCTCCGGTGTGGATCGTTCAGGCGCCGCCGCTGCTGGAACGGAACTCGGGAGGTCCGGCCCCCGTGTACGTGCGGGTGGGCGCGCGCACCGAGGTGGCGGCCCGGCGCGAGACCTCGTGCGTGGCGCGAGTCGAATCCCGGGCCGGGCAGCCGGGGAGCTCCACCGCGGACGACGGGGGGACCGTGGACCGGCCATGACGACGTACTCGGTCGAGATGGAAGGGCTCGCGGGAGCCCAGTGTGAACGGCGGCCTGCTCGTGCCGAACGGCGAGACGATCACCTGATCGGCCTCGTCGAGCCGCCCACGGTGACGACCGAAGGGGCGGCATGACATGTCCTTGAACGTAGGCGTGAATGTCGTCGAGTCGGACGGCACCGCGGTGCCGGCGATCGCCGCGGCGCCGACCTCGGTGGCCGCGTTCGTCGGGCCGACCGAGCGCGGGCCGCTCGACCAGCCGGTGCGACTGACCAACCCGGCACAGTTCCGCGATCGGTTCGGCGACGGCGCCGGGCTGCTCGGCTACGTGCTGGACGGCTTCTTCCGGAACGGCGGCGGGACGGCCTACGTCAGCCGGGTGGCCAGCGCGGGCAGCGTCCCAGCGGCGCTGACCCTGGTCAACCGGCAGCAAACGGCCGCTCCGGCGCTACGCCTCGTCGCCGGATACCGGGGCCGTCCGGATCCTGGCGGGTGGGGGGAACGGCTCCTGGTCGACGTGTCGGACGATCCGCGGGCCGATACCAGGCTCGCCGCTGACACCGCCGCGAACGCCAAGAGCGCACGGCTGGCGTCGCTGGCCGGCATCGGCGTCGGATCGGTGCTGCGCTTCTCCGACGGCTCCTCGCCCCCCGCGTATCGCAGGGTGACCTCGGTCGACCCGGTCACCCGCACAGTCGGCTGGGTGGACGCGCTCCCCGGGGCACTGCCGTCGGCCACGACCGCCGTGAGCACGGCCGAGTTCCAGCTCACGGTGCGCCACCACCCCGACCCGGCGATACCCGCCGCCGTGGTCGAGACCTGGCGCCACCTCAGCATGGAGCAGGATTCGGCCGACTACATCGCGGGCCGGCTCAACCACACCTTCAGCGGTTCGCGGTACCTCGTGGTCACCGACCTGACCGCGTCCGCTCCGGTGGGCGACCGGCTGCCGGCGATCGTCGCGGGCCGGGGGTTGGAGGGCGGCATCGACGTCGCGCCCGCCGCGGCGGACCTCATCGGCGACGCCGCGGCCCGGACGGGGCTGGCCGCCCTCGACACCGTCGCGGTCCAACTGATCGCCGTGCCCGACGCGCACGGTCTCGCCGATCCGGCCCGCGACGAGGTCGTACGGGCCGCGCTGGACTACTGCGCGGGGCGCGGCGACGCCACCTTCGTGGGGTCGGCGCCCGACCGCGGACGCCGGGACAGGGTGAGCGTCGCCCGCGCGCCCGCCGACTACGCCCAAGCTGAGAACGAGTACGCCCAGACGGCCGCCGACTATGCCTCCCGGTTCCAGGGCGGCAAGGTGTACGGCGCGCTTTACGCCCCGTGGATCCAAGTGGCCGACCCGGTCGCGGCGACGCCGTCGTCCACCCGGTTCGTACCACCCGATGGCCACGTCATGGGGGTGTATGCGCGGACCGATGTCGAACGCGGTATCTGGAAAGCCCCCGCAGGCACGGCGGCGCAGGTGCGCGGCGCCCTTGACGTCGCCGCGCGGTTCACCGACGCTCAGCACACCGATCTGGTGCGGGTCAGCGGGGTCAACGGGATCCGGCCGCTGCGCGGCAGCGGGATCGTGGTGGCGGCGTCGCGCACGCTGTCCACCGACACCCTATGGCTGTTCGTCAGCGTCCGGCTGCTGTTCAACTTCGTCAAAGCGTCGCTGCGGGACGGGCTCCGGTCCGTCCCGCAGCAGCCGCACACCGAGCAGTTGCGCCGGTCGGTCCGGACGAACCTGATCACGCCGTTCCTCATGGGCCTGTGGCGGCGGGGGGCGTTCGGCGGCGATCCCCCGGAGCAAACCTTCACCGTCAAGTGCGACGCGGAGAACAACCCGCCGAGCGAGGTCGACCTCGGCAACTTCCGGGTGGACGTCTCCTTCTATCCCGTACGGCCCGCCGAGACCGTGGTCATCGTGGTCGGCCAGCAACCTGGCGGCGGGTCCGCCGTGGAGAGGTAGGGGGCGGCGATGGCCTTCGACATAGGTGTCAACGTTGTCGAGACCGACGGACCGGCCGCCCCCGCCATCGCGTCCGCGCCGGTCTCGGTCACGGGCTTCCTGCTGCGCACCGAGCGCGGGGTTCGTGACGTGCCCATCGCCCTGCACAGCATGGGCGACTACACCGCCGCGTTCGGGGGGTTCGTCCCTGGGGCCTACGGGCCGCACGCAGTGCGCGGATTCTTCGACAACGGCGGCGCTGCCGCATACGCGGTGCGCGTCGTCGATCGGGAGCACGCTCTCGCCGCCCAGGTGATGCTGGCCGACCGCAAGGGCGTGGACACGCTCGCGGTGACCGCCGGCGCACGCGGCCGTGAGGACCCGGGCGCCTGGGGGAACACGCTGTCGGTGCGCATCGCCGACCATCCCCGGGCGGTCGTCGCGGTGCCCGCCCAGGTCGCCGGGGCCGCCACGGAGCCGTTCGCGCTCAGCGACGGCCAGGTGCTGGACATCAAGGTCAACGGGGTCGCCACGGCCGTCCCGGTCGCCTTCCGCACGACCGACTTCGCTCACCCCGGCGCGGGCACGGCGGCGGAGGTGGCCGCCGTGGTGGCGCGGCAGGCGCTGAGCGTGCGGGCCGCGGCCACCCCGGACGGTCGGGTCCTGCTGGCGAGCGCGACGGCCGGCCCGGCGTCGCGGCTGGAGCTCGCCGGGTCCGCGGCCGCCGTTCTCGGATTCACCGACGGAGCCGCCAACACCGACCGCGCCCTCGCCGACGTCACGCTGGCGGCCGTGGCCGCGGTCGGGGGCCTGTCAGCGGACTCGGCGGTGCTGATCGAGAGCCGTGCCCGCGTGGTCGGCACCAGGGCGCCCGCCCAGACCATCCCGGCCGGGTCGGCGATCAACGTGGCGGTCGACGGCGACGCCCCGGTGACGATCGCCTTCCGTGCGGCCGACTTCCCGAACGGGCTCGACACTGTGGCACCCGCGGACCTCGTCGCCGCCGTCGACCAGCAGCTCCCGACCGGCACGGCCGCTCTGGACGCGACCGGCCGGCTGGTCGTGATGTCGAACTCCTACGGGCCGGGCTCCAAGATCGCGGTCACCCCCGGCGGGGTGGACGCGACCGCCGCGCTCGGCCTGACCGGTTCGACCCCGGTGCCCGGGACGGCACAGCGGCGCACCCTCACCGCAGTGGCCGAGCAGGCGAGGTACGTCACCTGGGACGAGGCGCTGCCGGCCACCGGGATTCCGGCGAACGCCTCCCGGATCCGGTCGGCCGAGTTCGACCTGGTCGTGAGCCGCGGCGGCGTCGAGGTCGAGCGGTTCGAGTCGCTGTCCATGCAGGACGAGGCGGCGCACTACGCCGTCAACGTGGTGAACGACCAGACCGCCGGTTCACGGTTCGTCATGCTGACCGACCGGCGCAGCGCCTCGGGGCCGGTGGACGACCTGCCCGCGCCGGGCGTCTTCCAGGTCGGCGCCACCCGGGCGGGCGACGACGGCCGGCCGCCGAGCGAGCTCGACTTCATCGGGGACCCGGCCGCCCGTACCGGGCTCTACGCCTTCGACACCGTGGACGTCCAGCTCCTGGCCTGCCCAGATTCCACCGCGGCCGGGGTGGTCGGGGCGTGCCTCGGCTATGCCGAGCGGCGCGGCGACCTGATGTACGTGGGCTCGCCGCCGCTCGACCTCGACCTGGAGGGGATCAAGGCGTACGCGGCGCCGTTGCGCGGCAGGAAGGTCTTCGGTGCGCTCTACGCGCCGTGGATCGAGGTCGTCAACCCGCTCGACCTCACCGGCGACGTGCCGCGGCTGTGGATCCCCCCGGTCGGGCACGTCCTCGGCGTGTACGCCCGGACGGCCGAGGAGCGCGGGGTCTGGAAGGCCCCCGCGGGCGCGGACGCCGGGCTGGCCTCGGCGCTGGGCGTCCGCTTCGACATGACCGACGCCGACCACACCGACCTGGTCAAGGACGGCGGGGTGAACGGGATCCGGGCGGTGCCCGGTCTGGGGATCGTGGTGGACGCCTCGCGGACGCTGTCCACCGACACCCGATGGCTGTACGTCAACGTCCGGCGGCTGTTCAACTTCGTCAAGGCGTCGCTTCGCGACGGCCTCGGCTGGGTGGCGCAGGAGCCGAACTCGGCCGACCTGCGGCGCCGGGTCCGGCTCAACGTGGTGACCCCGTTCCTGCTCGGGCTGTGGCGGCAGGGCGCCTTCGGCTCCGACCCGCCCGGGCAGACCTTCACCGTCAAGTGCGATGAGGAGAACAACCCTCCTGCCGAGGTGACGCTGGGCAACTTCCGGATCGACGTGCTGTTCTATCCGGTCCGGCCCGCCGAGACGATCATCGTCACCGTCGGCCAGCAGGACACCGGCGCGGCCGCCGGCGAGGCGTGAGAGAGGAGAGACGACGTGGCCGAGTTGACGTTCAACGAGTCCTACCGCACCCACGGCTTCCTGTTGGAGATCGCGGGCACGGCCTGCCCGGTGACCAAGGTGACCGGGCTCAGCGAGGGCTCCACCGACACCGTCGAGCAACCGGTGGGCGGCTCGCCCGTGGTGCTCAAGATCTCCAGCGGGGTCGTCAAGTTCGACACCCTGGTGATCGAGCGCAACATGGACGGCAGCCCGTTCGACCGGCTGTTCCAGGACTGGTTCAAGGAGATGTTCGCGCTGAACGGGCCGAGCGGAGGATCGTCGGTGCGCCGCAACGGCGCCGTGATCAAGTTGGAGAACGGCCAGGAGGTGATCCGGTTCGCGTTCTACGAGGGCTGGATCAAGTCCTCCAAGTTCGCCGATCTGGAGGCCGGCTCGACCAACCTCTTCAAGCAGACGGTGGAGATCGAGCACAACGGGCTGGAGCGGGTGTCATGACCGCGCCCGCCCGCCCGCGCGAGTTCGAGTTCGAGCTGCCGGTCGGCTTCGAGGACGCCGACGGGCAGATCCATCGGACCGCGGTGCTGCGCAAGATGACCGGCCGCGACGAGGCCGTGCTGGCCGATCGCCGGCACCGGGCCAACGGCGCGCGGATGATCTCAGAGCTGCTCGGCAACTGCCTGGTCCGGCTGGGCACGCTCGACGCGCCGGGCCTCCGGGTCGCGCAGGGCCTGTACTCGGCCGACCGGCAGTTCCTGCTGATCCGGCTGCGTGAGATCACCTTCGGCGCCGAGATGAAGGCGAGCTACTCGTGCGGCGCCTGCCGCGAGGCGACGATCCTCGTCGAGGACCTCTCGGAGCTCGAGGTGGTCCGGCTCGGCTCCGACGAGGTGCCCGGCGACGTGACGGTGAAGCTGGAGGACGGGTACGTCGACCGCCTGGGCGAGCGCTACGACGTCCTGGTGTTCCGCTACCCCACCGGCCTCGACGAGGAACGCGTGGCCGGCGCCATCAAGGAGAACCCCTCTCAAGGCAAGAACGCCCTGCTGGCGCGCTGCCTGAAGGAGATGGGCGACATGCCTCGCCCGAAGCTGGAGGCCCTCGGCACGGCCGTCTTCAAGGACATGACGCTGTCGGACCGAGGCCTGATCGACCAGGCCCTCAACACCGGCGGACCGGGCATCGACCTGCGCCGCTCGGTGAGCTGCGCCGGCTGCGGCCGCGAGTACACGGCATCCCTGGACATGTCGAATTTCTTGGCGGCTTCGTAGGAGAGGAGGACAGGCTGCGCCGGGAGGTGTTCTTCCTGGCCTACCACCTGAACTGGGGAGTCGAGGAGATTCTCGGGCTCTCCACCGAGGAGCGATGGCACTACCTGCGGCAACTGACCGAGCAGCTCGAAAGCGAGCAGGACGCGATCGAGGCGGCGAAGCGGAGATGAGGAGGGGCGGTGAACCTGGAGCAGGTCGTGGCGATGCTGGACCAGATCCACACGGCCCTGCGCGACTCCGGCATGGCCGCCGGAGACGTCCTGCACTCGCTCGTCCAGGTCCGCGACGCCCTCGACTACAGCGCCAGGGGGTACGCCACCACCATCAACGAGCGGATCGTGACCATCATGACCCCCGCGGAGGGTGAGGCGCTCAGATTCTCCCGGGTGGTGGACGTAGTCGCCCGCCGAGTGGGTGAGATCGACGTCCACATCGAGGAGAAGACCGGCTCGCTGGAGCGGGCGTTCCCGACCATCGCCGCGGCCTACCGCAAGGGGCAGGAGAACCTGCAACTGCTCAAGGACCTGGTGAACGGCGCGACCGGGCAGGTGCGCAACATCTGGAAGTTCTCTGGGGCGTCGATCCAGGAGTCGTCCGCCTTCCTGGAGACGCGGCTGACCGAGTGGGCCATCCACCTGCGGGACAAGTTCGGCGCGACCGAGTCGGAGATCAGACGCGCGGTGGAGAGCATCCGGCTCGAGGACGCGTTCGGTGCGGCGATCGAATTCACCTGGGAAGCGAAGGGGCCGATCTCCGCCAAGGCGTTGGAGGCGGCCAGCCGTAGCCCCGACTTCCGGCCCGCCATGGAGGTGCTGTTCGGCCCGGCCGGTAAGCTCGCCGACGCGGCGCACGACGCGGCCCTGGGCGCCAACCTGCACAACGCCGGAGAGACGTTCGAGAAGAAGGTCGAGGACAGCGTCACCGCCGCCCTCGACGAGGCCGGCACCAAGGCGTCGGCGCACGCCGCCAAGTCCCTCGGCGAGCAGGTCGCCTCCGGCGTCAACGCCCTCGGCGCGGCGCTGACGGCGGTGCCGCAGTTCTACGACTCGGTGACCAAGCTGGGCGAGGCGTGGGACAGGCCCCTCAGGTCCACCAAGGACTACATGGACCTGCTCACCGCCGGCGGCGCGGTGGTGAGCCAGGCGGGGCAGGTGCTCCAGACCCTCTCCGGGATCACCCAGATCGCCACCGCGGCCCAGGCGGTGTTCAACGCGGTCATGGCGATGAACCCGATCGTCCTCGTGGTCATCGCCGTGGTCGCGCTGATCGCCGCGATCGCCCTTCTGATCGTCTACTGGGACCAGGTCAAGGCGGCGCTGCGCGACAACCCCTGGCTGGCCGTGATCGCGGTCATGCTCGGTGTCATCGGCGTCATCGTCGTGATCATCGCGTACTGGGACGAGATCAAGCTCGCGGTGCTGATCGCGGCCAACTTCGTCGCCGTCCAGGCGAAGCAGATCGGGCAGTACCTCCTCGGGATCGGCACCGTCGCGGGGCAGGTCTGGGACTGGATCACCGCCACCGCGGAGAATGCCGGCATCGCGTTGATCAACGCGTTCGTCACCGCGGGCACCGCGATACAGAACTACTTCATCGGTCTGATCAACACGCTGCTGGAGGCGTACAACGCGTTCGCCGCCAGCGCCGCGGGCCAGGCTGCCGGGATGACCAAGGCGGCCCTGCTGCCCAAGGTCGATGTGCAGGCCCGCCTGATCCCGCCCAAGGAGGTGCCGCAGATCAACGTGGCCGCCGCCTTCACTCCCACCCCGGTCACCGGAGGCCTGGAGGGTCAAATCGCCGCGCAGGAGGCGGCCGTCGCCAAGGGCCGGCAGGAGGACGAGGACCGCCGGGCCAAGCAGGCCGCCGGAGCCCAGTCCGCCGTGCCACCGGGAGCTCCCGGCGCTCCCCCGACGCTGGGTGCCGCAGGCCCACAGGCCCCGGCGGCCCCGGGCGCGCCCGAGCCACCAGGCCGACCCGCGCTTCCCCCCGGCCCCCCTGCGCCTCCCCCGGCCGCGGCGCCCGCCGACCAGTCCGTCCGGGTGGAGGGCGGGATCACCGTGAACATCAACGCCGAACGCCTGGAGGCCGACGCGGCCACGCTGCTGTCCGACGAGATCGTCCGGGCGATCCAGGAACGGCTCGGCGCGCTCCGCTCCGAGCAGGACTTCCGCACCGGCAGCCGTGCCCCGGCGCCGGCCTGAGGAGAGGAGGACCGATGCACACCCTGCGCGAGCCGGACCGCGGCTTCCTGGTCGGGCTCATCCCCGACCCCGGAGTCCCCGACGTGGTGATCGAGTTCCAGTACAACCCCACACAGCTCGGCGACCGGCGCGCGGTCGGCTACGCCACGGTCAACGCCCCTGGCCAACTTCTCCCCCTGCGCCAATACACCCAGGGCGGCGACCGCACGATCACCTTCACCGTCCGGGTGGACGGCCTCTGTACCGGACCGGCCGACGGCCGCATCCCGATCAGCAGGAGCGAGGACGGCGGCATCACCCCGGAGCTGAACAAGTACCGCGCCCTGGTGTGGCCGCGCAGCCGCTCTTGGACGGACGCAGGCGGCACGTTCACCGGCCTGTACGGGCCCGGTGATGGGTTCGCCTCCCCGCCGGACTGCGTCTTCGGCTTCGGCGACCGGATCATCGACTGCGTGGTCACCGAGGTCGGGATCACCGAGTTGCTGTTCACCCCCGGGCTCGCGCCGCTGCGCGCCGACGTCGCCGTCACCCTCGTCGAGCGGATGCCGGACGAGGGCGTCCCCACCGCGCCGTTGCCTGGAGGCGGCTGATGCCACCGAGCCCCGAATCCAGATACGCGGGCCTGCCGATCCTGACCGTCACGGCGCCGGACGGCACGCCCCGCCGGGTGGTCGCGCTGCGGCTGACCCGGCCACGGGCCGCCGCGACCCGCCGGCACCGGGTGGTCCAGGGGGAAGGCCTGGACCTGCTGGCCCGCCGGTTCTACGGCAGCGAGGGGCTGTGGTGGCGGATCCTGGACGCCAACCCGCTGCTCTTCCCGCTCGACGTCACGGCCGGGGACGTGCTCGACCTGCCCGAGCCCGGCCCCGCCACCCGCGTCACCCGGGCCAGGGGGTTCTAGCGATGGACGTGCGGGTGCCGTACCTGAACGTACGGCTTGAGGGGCAGGACGTCACCGACTGGGTCACCTCGGTCTCGGTGACGGAGGACGACCGGCAGGCCGACAACGTCACCATCGCCGTCTCCGATCCCGCGCTGGTCTACGCCGACGGGCTGTTCGAGGGCAGCCAGGCCGAGGTGGACCTCGGGTACGCCGAGCCCGGCCAGCACGCCCTGCTGATCCGGGCCATGATCACCAAGGTGGAGGTCGGCTACCCCGACACCGGCGTGCCCACGGTCTCGCTCAAGGGCGAGGACAAGTCGATCGAGATGGGCCTGGTCGAGCGCAAGAAGGTGTGGCGCGACCGCACCGTCACCGACATCGTCCGGGCGGTGGCCGCGCCGTACGGCTTCGCCCGGGTGGAGGCGACGCTCAGCCCCGACCCGACGGTGAGGAGCAAGCCGATCAGCCAGGACGGCAAGACCGACCTGGCCTTTCTCCAGGAGCTCGCGCAGACCTACCACGCCAAGTGCTTCGTCGAGCTCGACGAGAACGACCAGGAGGTCCTGTACTTCATGCCCGAGCGGCGCGTGGTGACGCTGCGCCGACCCGACACGCTCGTCCTGCGCTTCCGCGACGGGCCGGGCAGCAACCTGGTGAGCTTCTCGCCCGCGTTCGACAGCGGCTACATCGACCGGCTCAAGGAGATCACCGACGTCGACAAGCAGGGCAGGCAGGTGGGTTCCACGCCCAAAGAGCCGGTCGAGGTGGTGGTCTGGGAACTGGACGAGGGGCGGCTCGCGCGGGTCGGTCCCGCCGACCGCGAGCGGCTGCGGGTGCTGTACGCCCGCGGCGTGGCGCGCAAGCGCGACCTCCAGCGCAAGCTCTCGGCGCGGCGGCCGGCCGTCGGCCTGGTGGTCGCCGACCAGGGCGAGCTGGAGGCGACCGACGACTCGCTGGAGTCCCAGCGGCTCGGCATGTCGGCCGCCGGCAGCACCGCGGGCACGATCTGGCTGCGCGCCAAGTCCGCGGTCGTCGTGCAGGGGGTCAACGACCGGTTCAACGGCCGGTGGTACGTCTCCTCGGTCACCCACAAAGTCGACGGCGGCGGCTACCGGACCGACTTCAAGTGCGTGCGATAGGGGACCGCCATGCCAGGACAGTACTTCGGGAAGTACACCGGGATCGTCAAGGACAACCGGGACGCCGAGGGCCTCGGGCAGGTCAAGGTCAGCGTGCCGTCGATGTTCCCGCCGGACGAGCTGATGACCGCGCGGCCGGCGCTGCCGTACGGCTACTTCTTCGTCCCGGACAACGGCGCCAAGGTCTGGGTCGAGTTCGAGGGCGGCGATCCGGGGCTGGTGTTGTGGACGGGCGTGCAGTACGTGGCGGGCGAGTGGCCTGCCGACGCCAAGGCCGACCCGCCGCGCCGCCGCGTCGTCCGCTCAGCGGCGGGGCACGTGCTGGTGTTCGAGGACGTCCCGGGCGCCGAGAAGGTGCGGCTGGCCGAGGGCGCGCACGGGCACGAGCTCACCCTCGACGCGAGCGGCATCACCCTGCGGCACGGGGCCGGCGGCCACAGCATCATCGTCGACGAGGCGGGGATCCGGCTGCGGACCGCGGGCGGCGCCGAGCTCTCGCTCACCGCGTCCGGGATCGTCGTGGACGCCGGTCCGGGCGTGACCGAGGTCAAGGGCTCGCTGGTCAAGCTCGGCCCCGGCACGGCGCCGGTGATCCGGGTCGGCGACTCCGGGATCGGCAACCTCGGCGCCCCGGTGGTCATGACCGTCACCACCAACTCCCAGGTGCTGGCGTGAGGGGCCGGCGATGACCGACCGGCTGATGGGGCCGGCGTTCCCGTTCCGGATCGAGTCCGGCGGGGTGGCCCGCGCAGTGGACCAGGACAAGGTCGAGGCCGATCTGCGACACCTGCTGCTCGGCCGGGAGGGGGAACGCGTCATGCTGCGCGACTACGGCACCACGGTGGCCACGCGGCTCCAGGACCCGGCTTCGGCGGACCTCGCACCCCTGCTGCGCCGCGACATCGAGCGGGCGCTGAG
The DNA here is from genome assembly GCF_014706005.1 of Actinomadura sp. RB99. NCBI lineage: Bacteria > Bacillati > Actinomycetota > Actinomycetes > Streptosporangiales > Thermomonosporaceae > Actinomadura > Actinomadura sp. RB99. The sequence continues at coordinate 50,685 of NZ_JABMCA010000039.1, forward strand.
CCGGTACATGCCCGAGGTCCGGTTGACCGCGCCGATCCGTGTCGCGGTGGCCGAGGACCGGCTGACCATCGCGATCGAGTACGCGGCCCGACCGCAGGACGTGATCCGGCGGCTCGAACTGGAGCTCCCGTGACCGCCGCCAGCCCGTCGGCGGGCCAGGCACCGATCGACTACACCGGTGTCGGGTACGAGGCGCTGCGCGCCTCGATGCTGGAGCTGGCCCGCCGCCGCCTGCCGGAGTGGACGGACCACAGCGAGGGCGACCTCGGCGTGGTGCTCATCGAGCTGTTCGCGCACGCCGCCGACCTCGTGCTCTACTACCAGACCCGGATCGCCGCGAACCTGCTGCCGGAGACCTCGGACGAGCCGGACGCGCTGGTCCAGCTCCTACGGCTGATCGGCTACGAACTGGCGCCCCCGATGCCGGCCTCGGCGGACCTGGAGATCGCGTTCGACGCCGGAGTGTCCCCGCCCGTCACGCTTCCGGCCGGGACCGCGTTCACGGTCGCCGCGCCCGGCGGCCGGCAGCTTCGCTTCGAGACGCCCGCCGAGGTGATCGTCGACCGGCTGGCCCCGCCCGGCACCGACGGGCTGCGCCGTTTCCACCCGCTGCCGGTCGTCGAGGGCACGACGGTGGTGGACGACCCGGTCGGGGTGTCCGACGGCAGCGCCAACCAGCTCCTCGGGCTGCGCCAGGGGCCGGTGATCCGCGGCTCGATCTCGGTCACGGTGACCGAGCCGGGTGGGCCCACGCAGTGGATCGAGGTGCCCAGCCTGGCCGCCAGCACCCCGGTGGACCGGCACTTCGTGAGCCGCCGCGACGCCTCCGGCGGCGCCGAGATCCGCTTCGGCGACGGCGTCAACGGGATGGCGCCGCCGTCCTCCGGGCCGGCCGGTCCCGTCCTCATCACCGCCCGCTACCGGATCGGCGGCGGCCGGGCCGGCAACGTCGACGCCGGGACGGCGTTCGTCCCGGTCGGCCAGGAGATCAGGACTGCGACCAACCCGGCGGCGGCCGCGGGCGGCGCCGAGGCCGAGGACCTGGAGCGCGCCCGTACGCTGGCGCCCCGGCTCTACCGCGGCCAGGACCGTGCCGTGACGCTGGACGACCACGCCGACATCGCCCGGCTCGTGCCCGGCGTGGGCAAGGTCAAGCCGGTCTCGGCGAGCTGGAACGAGGTGAGGCTGTACCTGGCCCCGGCGGGCCGGGTGGCCGCGCCGTCGGAGACGCTGCGCCGGGATGTGCTGGCCCATTTCGAGCGCTACCGGATGGCCACCGAGCTGGTGACCGTCGTCGGCCCGGCCGAAGCCGACATCTACCTGGCCGCGCGGATCTGGGCTCAGCCGTACTTCACCCAGGCGGCGGTGCGGCGCGCGGTGGAGGACGCGATCGGCGGCTACCTCGGCTTCGAGCAGGTCGACTTCGGCCAGAAGATCTTCCTGAGCCGGATCTACGACCTGCTTCAGGACCTGGAGCAGGTCGCGTCGCTGACCGTGGTGAAGTTCGGCCGCGACCCCGCGCTGCCCGCCGACATCGTGGCGCATCCGCAGGTGGCGGCTTCCGGGATCATCGAACTCGCGCCCCAGGAGCTGCCCCGGCCGGGCTACCGGGACAACCCGCCCGCGACAGCCGGATTCGACCTGTCCGGCCGACCGCCCATCGTCACGATCATCGAGGGCGGCGTGCCGTGAGGACCGTGACGGCCGTCCGCGCCACGCCCTGGCTGGAGGGCGGACGGATCGACCTGACCTGGCGCAACCCGTCCTCGGCCGAGTTCGCGGGGCGGCCGCCGCTGACCGGCGTCCGGGTGGTGCGCCGCGAGCGCACGTTCCCCCTCGCCCCGGACGACGGCCATGTGGTCTACGACGGACCGGTGGTGGACCGGGTATCCGACCAGGCCGCCCGGCCGCTGGTCACGCACTACTACACCGTCTTCACCCGCGACGACGCCTCGCCTCCCGTGCATCGCGCGGACGCCGCGTCGCGGGCGAGCGCCTTCGCCACGGCCGACCACGACATCCCGGCCCGGCTCTACCGCATGCTGCCCGCCGCCTACCAGCGCGCCGACCTGCCCGCGCCGGGCCAGCTCGCCCGCTTCATCTCCGCCGCGGCGGCCCCGCTGAACCTGGCCCGCAGCACCGCGGAGGGCCTGCGGGCGCTGCACGACGCCGAGAGCGCACCACCGGACTTCCTCGGCCCGCTGGCCCGCTGGCTCGGCTGGGAGCCGGACCGGACGCTGCCGGTCTCGGCGCAGCGCAACGAGATCACCGCCGCCCCCCACCTGTACCGCAGCGTCGGCACCGTGCCCGGGCTCCGGGCCATCGTGGTCCGCTACACCGGCTGGGACGTACGGGTGGCCGAAATGGCCCAGTCGATCGTCCGGGCGAACCAGGCACCGCAGTTCAATGTGTTCGCGCTGACCGATCCGGATGCCGAGCCCGCGCTGGTGACGCTGGAGGGCGCCGCGGGCGGGCGGCTCAGCGCCTTCCCCGGCTCGGGCGGCGTCCTCCGCCTCTTCTATGAGGCCGACCGCACGGTGCGCGTCAAGACCTGCCGCGCCGATGGCGGCTGGGGCGATTCGTCCCCGGTGCCCACCGGCTCGCCCGCCGGCGGACCGGCCGGAGCCGAACTCCCCGACGGCCGGATCTTCCTGGCCTGGCTGGACGCCCCGGACACCGGCGCGACCCGGCTGCGCTTCGCCCTCGCCACCGGTACCCGACCGGCCCCGGCCCGACTGCGCACCGGCCACGCGGCACCCTTCGCGCTCTGGCCGGGCGCGCGGCTGGTGGTCCGGGTCGACGGCCGCCGGCAGGGCGTGATCTTCACTGCGGCCGACTTCGCCGACCCGGCGAACGCCACCGCGGCAGAGGTCGTCGCGGTGCTGAACGGGCGCCTGACCGGCGTTGCCGCGACCGCGGAGCCAGACGGCACCGTCATGCTCGCGACCGCCGCGGCCGGCGGCGACCGGCGGCTGGTGGTGGAGACGGCCGCCTCGGACGCGGCCGGAGCGCTCGGCTGGACGGGCGCCGACGTCACAGCGCCCGGCGACCCCGGCGACCGGCTCGACTGGACGCCGCCGAGCGAGGTGCCGGGGGTACCACCGGGCCGCCTCGCCGACCCGTACGCCGTGGTCGACGGGCCGTCCCACGTGCGGCTCTTCTGGTCCGCGCACGACGGAACGCGGTGGACCGTGATGGCCGCGCGGTGGACCGGACGCGGCTGGGAGGCCCCGCAGCCGCTCGCGACCGAGGGCGGCGGCAACCGCGAACCCGCCGCGATCCGGGTGGACGCCTCGCTCTGGCTCGTCTGGTCGCGCCTGCACGGCGGAGCGGCGGACGTACGGACGCTGGTCCGGCGGACCCTGGACTTGACCACCGGTGTCTGGAGCGCGGAGACCCAGGTAACCAGCGTCCCCACCGCGCTGGATCGCTGCGCCGACCGGGAGCCCGCACCGATCGCCGCACCCGGCGGGGTGCGGGTGCTGTTCCGGTCCGACCGCGGCGGCGGTGCCGACCTGTGGTCGGTCGACCTCGCCGCGACCGGCGGCGCGCCGTCCGAACCGGTGCAGGTGCTCACCGGTCCCGCCGCTGATCAGGCCCCGGCCCCGGTCACATCCCCGTCCGGAACGCCCTGGGTGCTGTTCCGCAGCGACCGCGGCGTCGACGTCGGCGCGCGGGCGAGCCCGCCCCCCGGCACTGGAACGCTGCGACGGTTCGCCGGCGGCACCACCGTCGTCCTCGGCGACGCCGCCCGCATCGGCCGGCGCCGGCAGTGGGACGACCAGCTCTGCTACACGCCCTGCAAGCCGTCCGCCGGCGACCGCCTGGACGACGAGGACCTGTACACCCGGGGCACCGTCGCCCTGTTCCTGAGTCCGCTGTTGCCCGAGGCGCCGCTCTCCACGCAGATCGAGGACCGGCTGCGTCCCCTGCTCGAGCGCTTCCTGCCGATCAATGTCCGCGCCGTGCTCGTCTTCGCCCCACGGGTCTACGCCGAGAGCGTCTACCCGGCCGGCACCGGCATCGAGGAGCGCTACCAGGACGTGTATCCGTTCATCGAGGGCTACACCGGGCCGGCCGACAGCACCGCGGCGGCGCTGCCCGACTGGTCGTTCCTGCTCACGAACACCCTCGGTCATGTGGCGGCCGACCCGGCCGTCCCCACCACCCTGCGGCGGCGGGCCTGGTACCCGCCGCCGAGCTGAGCCTGGAGGCACGGTGATCGCCGGCTACTACCGAGACGTGCTGCTGGACCGCGGCGGCCGAGTCACCTGGGCGGACCGCGTGCGCAAGAACGTGGTCGTGGCCGACTGCCGGCGGCTGCTGACCGGCTTCCTGCACGGGTCCGGCACCGCGGCCGCGGGCATCACCGGTCTGCAGGTCGGCAAGGGCGACCCGGCCTGGGACTTGCCCGCGGGTCCACCGCCGGTCACGGCGAGCCAGGCCGCGCTGGTCGACCGGCACCCCTTCACCGTGCCGCGTACGTCGCTGCGGATCGACTACCTCACCGGCTCCACGGTGACGGCCGCACCGACGAACAAGCTGCAGATCGTGGCGACCCTCGGCCCCGGCGTGCCGGACTGGCCGGACACCGACCACACCGACGCCACGCTGCGCGAGTTCGGCCTGGTCGGCGCATTGGACGGGGCCACCGTACTGATCGACTACGTGATCCATCCGGCGATCCCCCGGGATCGGACGAGCACGCTCCAGCGCACCATCTGGCTGGTCCTCTAGGCGGGAGTCCCCATGGCAGTGATCTCGAACGACACCTTCGACCCGCTGCGGCGCTACGTACGGGTCAGGCTCCAGCAGGGCGTGCCGATCGTGGACGCCGATGTCAACGAACGCGAGGACATCGCGAAGTTCGAGCTGCGGGCGTTTCTGAAGTGGTTCGTGGGCGACGGCGTGCCGGAGGGCAACGACGGGTTCCGGATCGCCGGTACCGGCACCGCCGACGACTTCGAGATCCGGGCCGGGGTGACCGGTGCGGTGGACCCGCTGCGCCGGATCGGCCGCTGCCTGGTGGACGGTCTCGACGTGATGATCGAGAGGACCCTCACCTTCACCGGTCAGCGCCTGCACGCGTCGCACGGCGCGGCGGCGGACGCGGAGGCGGTCCGGCTCGGCGTCCCCAAGATCACCGCTCTGCCCGGCGGGCCCGGGCCGGTGCTGGTCTTCCTCGACGTCTGGGAACGGCTGGTCACCCCGGCCGAGAACCCCGACCTGGTCCTCGGCGCCCTCGGCACCGAGAGCTGCGCCCGGATCAAGCGTGAATGGGCGGTGCGGGCCCGGACCGGCACCGCACCACCGGTCCAGGGCGATCCCGACTACGTCTCCGGGCACTCGTACGCGTCGCTGGCGGCGATCGCACGGCGCGCCGGGGACCCGGCGGTCCGTCCCGGCGACGTCACGGACCTGCGCCGCCGGCGGCTGCTCGTCCCGCCCGCCACGCTGATCGAGGACGTGTTCGGCACCGCCCCCGAGGATTACGCGGCCGGCCGGAGCAGGCCGCCGATCAGCCTGCGCGGGGCGGTCAACGCGTTGCTGCGCGGTGAGCTGCCGACCACCCCGGACACCCCGCTGGACACGTCCCCGGCGCTCGACGTCATACATCGGGCCTTCTTCACCGACACCACGGGCGGGCTCGTGGCGTTCTGGTACAGCGACCGGACCGCGAGCGTGGAGCAGGTGTTCACCGCCCGGATGAGCCTGGCGAACGTGGAGTCCGGCTTCACCTCGCCGCCCCTCCAGGTGACGTCGGGCGCGGCCCACCTCGTTCCGCACGCCGCGCCGACGCCGACCGGCGACATGCTCGTGGCCTACCAGACGGGCAGCGGGACGAACGCCGACATCATGATGAAGCAGGCGCCGCCGGCCGCCCTGCCGACGGCGGCGGAGATCACGGTGGCGGCGACCGCCGGATCCGCCGAGACCGCCCCGTTCGTCGTGGTCACCGGAGACCTGGCCACCGTCTTCTTCCACCTCTCGAACGCCACGGTGAACAAGTGGCAGTACCGGCGGTGGCGGCTGAGTACCGGTGCGTGGGTCGACGCGGCGGGGGCGGTCGAACTGTCGGCGGTCACGAGCACCGCGCCGGACTCGTTCCACGCGGCCCTCACCCCGGCGAACACGATCTGGGCGGTGTTCAGGGCGGGCAACGATCTGAACGTGCTGAAGTTCGATCCCGCCACCGGCACCGTCTCCAACCAGAGCACGCTGGACTCGGGCAACACCGACCAGCAGCCCTTCCTGCTCGCCACCCGGAGCGGCGAGGTGTGGGCGTTCTGGTCGACCACCGCGGGCCTGTACGCCGACCGGTTCCGCTCCGGCGCGTGGGAGACCGCGCAGCAACTGCCCGGCACGAGCGGCACCGACCGGCAGCCGTGCGCGGTGGAGGACGCCGACGGCGGGATCTGGATCTTCTGGACGCAGGGCGGCATCGGCTCCGGCGACCTGAACGCGATGCGCCGCGATCCCAGTCGGCGGCGCGAGCCGCCCGGCAGCGCGTGGGGCGAGGCACGCAGGCTCACTGCGGCGGTCGGGGACGACAGCTCGCCGCACGCGCTCGTCGCGCCGGACGGCGCGATCTGGATCTTCTGGTCCACCGACCGCGACGGAAACCTCAACACCTATTACAAGCGGCTGTTCACGGCCATTTAGTCCACCTGGGGGATGATCATGACGTACCTGGCCCGACAGGTCTGTTCGGCGGATTATCGGATCGGCTTTCCGGCCATACTGTTCAGCCCGGACGGCCGGTGGGCGGTCACACCCATCCAGGTATTCGACACGACGACCGGGCGCCCGCGCTGCACCCTGCGGGGCTCGAAGGCCGTTGCGCTCAGCCCGGACGGCTCCTGGGTGGCGACGGCGGCGGACTGGCAGGGGAACAACTCGGTGGTGATGTTCGACGCCGCAACCGGTGGGGTGCGGTGGGAGGTGGAGAGCAGCGAGACGGTCTACGACGTGGAGTGGAGCCCGGACGGCCGGTTGCTGGCCGCCGTCTCGGACTCGGTGGTGCGGGTGTTCGACTCTGGCACGGGCGCCGTCCGCGTCCGGTGCCAGGGCCCGGCTTCGATGATCAACTTCTCCTGGAGCCCCGACGGCACCCGGATCGCGGTCGGGCGCCACCTCCCCCACCAGACGGGCGGCGTAACGATCTTTGACGCGTCGACCGGCACGCCGCGGGCCGACGCCGACCTCGGCACCTGGGCCAACGTGACGGACTGGAGCCCAGACCAACGGCTGGTGGGCGCGGGTGGCGGCAATGGCATCGCGGTCCTCCTCGACGCCGCCACCGGGACGCAAAAGCGGCGGCTGATCGAGCCCGCCGACATAGGGGCCCAGATCTGGGACCTCCAGTTCGACAGAACCGGCACGCGGGTCGTCACCGCCGCCGCAAACGGCCTTGTGCGAATTTTCGACGTCGCGACGGGTGCCCAACGCGTCGTATACCAGCACGACAACGAGTGCTACGCCGCACGGTTCAGCCCGGACTCGCGGTGGGTGGCCACCTCCGCGGGCAGCAAAGCGGTGGTGATCGACACCGCGACCGGGGCCGAGCGGTGCACGATGCACCGAGGGGCAACAGTTTCGGTGATGTTCAGCCCGGACGGTTCGCGAGTCTCCGTCGGGACGGGGTTTCGCGCCCGGATCTTCGACCCCGCAGCCCATCAGGAGCGGCTGCGGCTGCCGCACAACCAGGCGGTCAACGCCGTCGCCACCGCGCCGGACGGGCGTTGGATCGCGACCGGGGGCGCCGACGGAACGGCGCGCGTGCTCGACGCCCGAACCGGGGCCGAGCGGTGCAAACTCGTGCATGAAGGTCCGGTGCGGAGCGTCGTCTTCGGGCCGGACGGCCAGTGGGTGGCGACGGCGAGCGACGACCACACCGCCCGAGTGTTCGACGCCGCCACCGGAACTCCTCGCGCCCGGTTCCCGCACGACGGGACGGTACTCACCGTGGTCGTCAGCCGGGACGGCACGCTGCTGGCCACCGGTAGCGAGGACGCCACTTTGCGGGTGTTCGACACCGCCGCCATGACGCAACGCTTCCGCCGCGTGCACGGTGGCGTCGTGAACGACGTGACGATCAGCCGAGATGGCGAACTGATCGCCACCGCCTGCGCCGACGGCACCGCCCGGGTGTTCACCACGCAGGCCGGCGGCGGGCAGGCGGAGTTCTTCCACGGCGGGCCGGTGTCCGCGGTGTCGTTCACCCCGGACGCCTCGGCCCTGGCGACCGCGTGCAGCGACGGCTTCGCCCGACTCTTCGACCTCGGCACGGGCGCAGAGCGGCTGCGGCTGGAACACCTGACCGACTCCTACGATCCCCAGCACGTCGCGGTGGACGCGGTCGCGGTCAGCCCGACCGGCACGGTGCTGGCGACCACCGCAGCGGACAACCATCTGCGGCTGTTCACGCTGCCGACCGGCACACTGCGCGCCACCGCGCGCCACTGGTCCCGGATCCGGCCGATCGTCTTCAACGCCGACGGCACCCTGCTGGCCGCGGCCTGCGACGACAAAACCGGCTCGGTATACGACGCCGCCACCGGAAGTCAACGCGCGCTGCTCACGCATGACGACGCCGTACGGTCGATCGCGTTCGCACCGGACGCCACCTGGTTCGTCACCGGCTCAGCCGACAAGACCGCACTGGTGGCCGACATCGGCTAAGCGCCCGCCACTGGACGACAAGACCCGGCAGAGCAACAGCCTAAGACGATCTGCTTCTCGGTGGTGGTTCGGGACGTCAGCAGGCAGGAGACGTTCACCTACGAAGGACGTGCAGTGCTGATCCCATCACGACGCAAGACGCGGCTGAACCGCCACGCTGCGGCTCGCCCAACTCGTCCTCCAGAGTTTGTCTCATGGGGTTGCGAATCTTTTGCGGGATGAGCGGGGTCGTGTGATCGGATCTTGCGTTGCGGCTGCTGCGGGGATTAGTTGTGGAAGCTAGCCGAGCCACTGATACCGGCGTTCAAGCCACGGCGGCAGGATGGCGGAACGGCAGCGGTGAACGATCGGGCGGTGTTCACCGCGCTCGTGTCTAGCGGATGTGCGTGGCGGCGTCTGCCTGCGGAGTTCGACCACTCAGAGTAACTATGGCAGCGGGGTTCTGCTGAACACAGTTGGGGTGGGGTAAGGTCCGTGCCCCAAATCTGCCCCAAGGGCCGCACCACGCTCACACAGAGCCCAGCAACGGTCCTGTGACCTGCGGTAACGCCTCTGCGGGAACTTGTGACCTCTTCGGCAGGGGCTGGATGCGCGAAGAGGCATGCTCTCGGTGAGAGCATGCCTCTGATCTGGGGTTTTGTGGGCGATACTGGGTTCGAACCAGTGACCTCTTCGGTGTGAACACGACCGATCACCCCCAGAAGGCAGGGCTCCAGATATAACCGCAGGTCAGGCGTAGTAGTTCAGCACAGCACAGCGCACCTCGAAGAAGATCAAGTCGCTTACGATCTCCCACTATCAACACCTCGCATGCTGCCGACGGGCGTAGCGGTCAGTAGTGACTTGCCGGGCCAGTCGGCACTGCAATCCCGCGCGAGGGGCCTTGGCAGTGGCGACGTGCCAGCGGTTGTCGAATTCCACGCGGGCGGATCAGCGGCAGCGCATGGTCGGCGAGCGGATCGTCGATAAGGCGGACCAACCGGGCCGAGCACTCGGCGGGGGCCACCAACCGGCTCCGCTGAACGCACGGGCGCGGGCCGGTAGCAATCGGCTGACTCACCCAACTACGTCCAGCAGATTCTCTTTTTCCCTCGCGACCATTCATTTACCAGAGCCATAGAAGTAAAGTCCTGCCACATGCAACCCTGCTGAACAACTGCCCTCTACTGCTCATGGGACCCACGCTGGTCACTTAAGTAAGCCAAGTCGACTTGCAGCGGTGACCAGCGGAAGCGCGATCGGCTGTCGGAGTCGACGTATCGGCGGACCACAACGAATCAGCCACTTACGGCCAGGCTTCTTCACGACCGCCTTACCGTCGGCTTACCTTTTGGCGACAGGAGGTGGCATGGCGCGGCGGAAGACGCGGGATCAATCACGGAACGCCTGGTGGGCGGGAATTGCATTGCTGGCCGCAGTCGTGGGGTTCTCACAGATCTGGCAACTGTGGATCATTCCTCTGTTGACCTGGATCGTCTACGAACTCTGCTATTGCCCGACGAATTGTGGGGTGCAGACCAACCGCGGCGAGCCGTGCAGAAATCACGCTACCGGCAGGCTGTACGCATGTTCGTTGACCGTTCATAGGACGATGAAGAACAGGGCCTTGCTGGATCTGCTTCCGATCATGGCCGAACGGCGGCGGCAGTTCAGGCAGATGCCGGAGGGCGGGGCGGCGGCCACGGAGACGGCAGAGCAGGTCAGCCTCGAACCGCATCAGCGTGTGATGGTCTACCTCATCGCCGTGACCAGTGTGGTCATGACCGTCTACCTCGTGCTCACGATCGCGACCATCGTATGACCAGCAGGCCGGCGGGCGAACGCCACGGCGATCTCGCCGACTGCCTTCGCAGGTGGAAAGCGGATCTGACCGATCTCAGCGGCCAGAACACGCTCCTGTATTACAGGGGCAGAGGTGTTGGAACGATCGACGTCAGCAAGGGGCAGCCCGAGGCTGTACGGAGGCTGCTCGCGGCCAGGCCGGTCCGGCTGTCCCGCCTGTTCCCGGACGATGCCGACGCCGTGAAGCGGGTCCGAGCGCTCTACCGCAAGGCCCGGGAGCTCAGCGAGGAACGCGGTATCGCGGCCGCGTACATGGCGATCGGCCTAGCGAGCTGGACTGCTCGGGACCGTGCGCCCGCCGCTCCCGTCCTGCTCCGTGGGCTCGGATTGAAGGCGACCCGGGCACGGCAGGACGACTTCGAGCTGGAGCTCGATGAGGAGGTGGAACTCAACGAGGTACTGCTCTACAAGCTCGCGGTCGAATTCTCCCTGCACGTCGAGGGCGCCGAGTTGCTGGAGCTGCTCGGCGAGGGACCCTTCGACCCGAGACCCGTGTTCGACCGGCTGAGGAAGATCTCCGCCGAGTCCGTCCCCGGCTTCCAGATCGCGGAACGGGCGGTGTTGGGCACTTTCACTTACGCCAAGCTTCCCATGGTGCGCGACCTCGAGCGAGCCACCGAACTGATGTCGGGCAGCGATGTCATCGCCGCCATCGCCGGTGATCCTCAGGCGCAGGACCGGCTCGATGCCCAGCTCGGCGCAGCGGAAGACCTGCCCACTGCGGACGAGGTCCCGCCGGCGGCGGAGTTCACGGTCGATGACGCCGACTCCTCGCAGCTCAAGGCGATCCAGGCGGTACGTCGCGGGCTGAACGTGGTGATCCATGGTCCCCCGGGCACCGGCAAGACGCAGACGATCGCGAATCTCATCGCGACGCTGGTCGCGGAGCGCAAGAAGGTGCTGTTCGTAGCGGAGAAGAGAGCAGCGATCGACGCGGTGTTGGACCGACTCCGCCGGGTGGAACTCGCCGATCTGGTTTTGGACGTACACGGAGGGACCCGTGACAAGCGCCGTATCGCCGAGGAGCTCGGGGACACCCTGGAGCGGGCGGCGCGAACCCCGCCGCCGCGGGTCGAGGAACTGCACCGGCGACTGGAGGAGCATCGCCGAGCGTTGATCGAGCACGAGGCGGCTCTCCATGCCGTGCGTGAGCCCTGGGGCGTAACGGCCTTCAAGGCCCAAGGCGCGCTTCTTGGTGCCTCGCGCCGGGCACGGTCGAACGTACGATTCCCTGAAGGCGTCCTGCGCAGTCTCGGCGAGGACGCGGCGCGGTCCGTCCGCGACGACCTACGTCAGTATGCCGACCTGGGCGGATTCACGACGCGAGGGGAGGAGAGCGCTTGGTACGGCGCTGTCGTTACGAGCCTCCGGCAGGCAGAGCAGGCTCACGAAACGGTCGACGACCTGCGTACCCGCGTGCTGCCCACCGCGGCTGCGCAGTTCGCGCGCCTCGGCAGGGAGTTCGGTCTGCGCCTGCCTGCGACCCCCGCCGCGATGGGCCAGGCTCTCGACCTCCTGAAGGCTGTACGGAGCACCGCCGGTACCTTCCTCCCCGAGGTGTACACAGCACCGATCGGACATCTGATCGGTGCAACTGGATCCCGTCGTACGCGCCGAGAACGCGGGATCGTCATGGGATGGCGAGAGCGAGGGGCGCTGCGCCGACAGGCCCGGCAGCTCTGCACCGATCCCCATAGATCACGGCGGGTCCTGCACAACGCGCTGCTGGACGTCGAACTCCGGCTCGAGGAGTGGCGCGGGCTCGCCGACGGGCCAGTCCGCGTTTACCTGGACCTCGATAACGCCACGGCAGCGTACGAGGATTTGCTGACAGCACTCGGCAAGCTTTCAGAATTTCTTCCTGCACATCGCCTGCACGAACACCGGTTTCCCGACCTGGCACGCCAACTCCACCGGCTTGCGGCCGATCAGGCGAGCCTATGGACCTTGCCGACGCTATTTGAACTCCGGACGCGCCTGCACAGCCGGGGCTTGGAACCACTGCTGGCCGAACTCGCCAGTCGGCGTGCCACGCCGGATACCGCTGCCGAGACATTTGACTTCGCCTGGTATCGATCAATTCTGCAGCACATCGCGGCCCGCGATCGGCACTACGCTTCGTGGACGAGCAGCGGGCTGGACAGGACGGTACAGCGTTTCGCGAACTCCGACCGCGAGCACCAGCGCACGAACCGCGATCGGGTTCGGCGCGCCACCGCGGAGTGGCTCCACGCGAGCATGGATCGAGCTCCGCAGCAGGCTCGCCTCATCCGCAAGCAGGCCGCCATGCAGCGAAGGCACATGCCCCTCAAAGCCCTCGTCGAACAGGCCGAAGCAGTTCTCTTCGCCCTCAAGCCGTGCTGGGCGATGTCACCGCTCATGGCCAGCCAGGTGCTGCCGCGCAAGCAGATCTTCGACGTTGTGATCTTCGATGAGGCCAGCCAGGTGATCCCCGCGGATGCCGTTCCCTCTATCATGCGCGGCCGGCAGCTCGTGGTCGCGGGAGACGGCCGGCAGCTACCGCCCAGCAACTTCTTCACTCAGGTCGCCGGAGACGACCACGACGACGAAGCCGATCAGCCGCCGGACATCATCCCCTACGACAGAGGGTTCGAGTCCATTCTCAACGTTCTTGAGCCGCTCCTGCCGAACTGCCCCCTGACCTGGCATTACCGCAGCCGCGACGAGCGGCTCATCGCCTTCTCGAATCATTGGTTCTATGGAGGAAGGCTCATCACCTTCCCAGGTGTCCATGGCGAAGACTGCCTGCAGTTCGTCCACACGCCGCAGGAACCGGGTGCTGGTCAGGAGCAGTCGGTCACTGCCGAAGTCCATAAGGTCGTCGACCTGGCGCTCGAACACGCACGCACCCGCCCACAGGAATCCCTCGGCGTGATCGCGCTCGGTTCCAAGCACGCCCAGCGCGTGGACGCGGTTCTCAGGCAACGCCTCGCCGAGCACCCCGAACTCGAAGAGTTCTTCACCGAGAAAGGCGACGAGTCCTTCTTCGTCAAGAACCTCGAACGCGTACAAGGCGACGAGCGCGACGCCATCATCCTCACCTTCGGCTACGGCAAGCACGGCGACGGACGTATGCGCTACATGTGGGGCCCGATCCTGCGGCCTGGCGGTGAGCGACGCGTGAACGTGGCGATCACAAGGGCCAAGCACAGGCTCACGCTTGTCAGCTCCTTCGCCCGCCACGATGTCGACCCCGACCGTCTGCACAACGAGGGCGGCCGGATGCTGTGCCGATACCTGGAGTACACGGAAACCCAAGGGACGAGCCTGGGCTACAACGCACCCGACACACCCGATCTCAATCCCTTCGAGCGGGATGTGCATGAGCGGCTGCTCGCCAGCGGCATCCCCGTCGTGCCGCAATACGGCGTCGCCGGATACCGCATCGACTTCGCCGCCAAGCATCCCTCCCAGCCCGGCCGCATGGTGCTAGCCATCGAAGCCGACGGCGCCTCCTACCACAGCGCACCCGGTGCCAGCGATCGTGACCGCCTGCGCCAGCAGCAGCTAGAGCGACTCGGCTGGCGATTCCACCGCATCTGGTCGACGGCCTGGTTCCGAGATCCGATATCCGAGACGGCGCGAGCACGGGCCGCCTACGACCAGGCCGTCGCCGACGCCGATTCGCCACGTCCCTCCCCATCGGTACCGAACGCACCCGACCCGGCCACGACGCCGGTGTCCCACACCAGAAAGCTACCTCGGCCGAACATCCACGGCGGACTGGCGATCGGCGAGTACGCGCACCGAGACCTGGTCGCCCTGGTGCGATGGATCGAAAGCGACGGACTGCTGCGTACAGAAGAACAACTTCTCACCGAAGCCATGGCATTTCTGGGCTTCAGCCGACGCGGCTCGCGAATCACCGAAGCACTCAACTCCGCCATCGCCGCCGCCCGCCGGACACACTGAGGCTCACATGCAAGAACTTGACGACAACACCCTCACTCGCATCGGTGAAATCATCTGCGACACCAACGGCCCTCATCACCGCCAATACTGGCAACTCCCCAAATTTTTCGACGTTGCCGGCTGGGACGACGTCCCCGACTACGACGGCGAGAGCCGCCTCGGCTGGACACTCGACCTCCTGCGCGAACGCCGCGGCGACTTCGCTGCCATCGAAAAAGTGATCTGCCGCCTCGCCAGCCCTTTCGAGCACATGGACTGCGAGGACGCGCCACAGGTGGCCGCTCAACTGAACGAGGTACTGGTCTACGAGGGACTCCAAGTCGTCTACCGGGGTGCCCGGCCCGCTCTCGTCGAGCGCGACCCGGCGATGCGCTCCCCCGCCGCACCCGCTCCCCCGGTCTTGACAAGCGAGATCGGCGACATCGTCGGTGACACGCCGCTGGCAGTACGGCTGCGCGCCCGGTTGGACGAAGCTCGAACCTGCCGGGAATACGGCGCGATGCTCGCCAGCGTGATCCTCCTCGGCAGCGTCATGGAAGGTGTGCTCTTGGAGTTCGTGAAGCAGCACGCGGAGAAAGCCTGCCGTTGCCGCGCCGCTCCACGGGACAAGCAAGGGAACGTGCGTCCCATCACAAGCTGGCGTCTTACGGATCTGATCAACGTCGCGCACAGTTGCGGCTGGATCCAGCAGGATGTCAAGAGTTGGGCCACGGCCCTGCGCGAGTATCGCAACATGGTGCATCCCGAGGCAGAACTGAGAATCGGCGCCCCGCCGGACGACGACACCGTCAACCTCTCCTGGTACACCGTCGTCGCTACCCTCAACGACCTCGGAAACTGTTCCCCATAGCCGGGGCATTGTTAGAGCTGGCCTCTGCGCCTTCCAATGGCTTGACCCGACAGGACCCTACATCGCCGAAAGAGCCAACACCAGAGTCCGGGAATCTAGTTTTCAGAGCCCAGGGCCCCGTCGTCAGCATCCCAGCTGAGGTGGCTTCACGAACCCTTTAGACAAGTAGGCCCGCCAGCGGAAAAGTCCGGCCGCCGGGGGACCTGTAGATCGAGCGACTACTCGATAACCCTTAGGTGCCGGCTGTTGTGCCCTCTAGGCGCCAGCTCAGGGTGCTCCAACTCGGCGATCCGGGCACACAGCAACAGCTCCTCGTCGGCCACGCCGGGCACCATTTCGGCGATGCCACCCATGATCCACTCGATGTTCCGGGTCGTGGCGTTCATCTCTGCGACCAGAGCCTTCAACGCCGCCAACTTGGCGGCCAGATCAGGGATTCGGCCGGTGTTCATGATGATGCCTCGCCGTCGGGCTTCATGGCGCGCAGGTGACGGCGGCGCGGCGCGGGCGGGCGCACTGGCCGGACGGCTGCAGCGATCTCCCCGAAGAGGTCGAGCTGCTTCTCCCCGATGTCGATCAGCGCGCTGTCGGTCCTGGCCAGTTGCTCGATGACCCGCTCGATGCGGGCAAGTCGCTCAACGATCGTCGCGACCTCGCCGCTGGTAGGGGGAATCGTGGTCTCGCTCACGATGGGGAGCCTTTCTCGTCCAGGCTCCGGCCGGTGGTGGAACACCGTGTCCGGTGCCGCTTCATGGTCAATTCTCCGCGGAGAGTCCGCTATAGCCGTATCGGGTCACTGGCGATGAGCATTACCAATGCTCTCGGAACGTGTCTTGATCGGTGATTGCTCGTTGGGTCGGTCATGGTGAGTTTCAACGAGCAACTGAAACCGGACGAGTTGTAGGAGCTGTTTCAGCTCGTTGCTCCACCTGCGCCGGTTCGGCCGCGGAGCGGTGGACGACGCCGGGCCGATGACCGCAACACACCGGCCGCGATCGTGTTCGTGGTGACCACCGGTTGCACCCGGCGGCAGTTCTTCCGCCGATCTCCAGTGCATCCTGGCAGAGGGCGCACCGCCGCTTCGCCGAGCGGGCCCAGGCACGAGTCTGGACCAAGCTGCACCGCATCGTCCTGAACTAGCCAGGGGCGGCCAGCCGGTTCGACTGGCGCGGTGGGGTGCGACCGGCTCGGTCAGCGTCTGGGCGGCCCATGGGGGAGCTGACGGGCCTGAATCCTAATGACTCCTGATCGCCGCCCCTCGGTTCGACCGTTGGCCGAGGTCTGGCCCGAATCAGGAGCATGAGACTCCTCTCGACAGGCCGACACGTTGGCGGAGTGGAGCCAGGCGGCGGCGATCAGCAGAGTCAGTTACCAATACGGGCGGTGGGCGAATCTGGTTCACGTCTGTCTGACGTGACTGGCGCCTATGCCGACCGCCGCACCAGGTCGTAAAGTATCTCGATCGTCCGGTCCTGAGGCTCGCTCTCGGTACAGAGCCGTTCCATCGCCATCTGGTAAGCGTTGACCTCGTCGCGCTTGTCCAGGTACATCGCGCCAGCGAGAGTTTCGATGTAGACCATCTCCGGCACGTCCTGCTCGGGGAAGCGGAGCATCGTGAAGGTCCCATTCACCGGGACATGGCGGCCGAACCAGAACGGCATGATCTGGATCGCAACGTTCGGCAGGCGGGACATCTCGATGAGATGCTCGAACTGGCCCCGCATCACCTCCGGTCCACCAGGGAACCGGTTGAGCGCTGCTTCATCTAGCACGACCCAGAGCTTGGGAGCATCCGGGGTTGTCAACCGCTGCTGCCGCTGCATGCGGAGCTCAACGCGCAGGTCGATCTCCCGCTCGACGGCTTGCGAGTGGCACTGGGGGAAGGTTGCCCGAGCATACTGCTCCGTCTGAAGCAACTCCGGGACGAAGCGCGACTCGTAGATCCGGACAAGCGCCGCCTGCTCTTCCAACCCGACATAGGTCTGGAACCAGCCGGGCAGTACGTCGTTGTAGCGGTGCCACCAGTCCGAGGTATTGGCGTTCCGGGCCAGTCGAAGCAGCGACTCGCGCTCAGCCTCGTCGGTGACGCCGTACAAGGTGAGGAGATCGCTGACGTCGCGTTCCTTGAAGCTCACCCGCCCCAACTCCAGGAGACTGATCTTGGACTCGGACGCACGGATGGCATAGCCGGCGTCCTGGCGGGTCACACCCTTCGCCTCACGCAGGCGGCGCAGTTGTGCGCCGAGCATGATTCGGCGCACCGTCGTTCCGGCGGCCTGGGATTCCATGGTCTCCGCGGCGGGTGGGGCCGCGACCACCGGTGCGAGCGGTGCGGCACTGACCTTGGGCGCCTCCCGGGTGCGGACGGCATACGGTGCCGATCGCGCGGCCGCAACCGCATAGGTAAAGGCGGTGCCGAGCCGGAGGACGTTCCAGGGCCGGTCGTTGATGAGCGCCTCGAGCTCTTCGGCACGGGTCTGTGCCCGGCTGGGGTCGCTGTAGCGACGGTAGGCCGACCAACGGACGATGCGACGCGCGATTTCGGCGGGGACGTCCGTCTGCTCGATGACGGCGACGAGCAATGCCAGGGCCAGCACGATCCAGAACACGACGAAGTGGTTCACGAGCGGCCCCCGATTAGGGCCGTCAGCCAGACGCCGAAGGCCGTGCGGGGATCTCTGGGGGCGGAACGCGGCGCGGCCGGCCTGAGCGCGGACGGCCGCCGCTGCCCGAGGAGCTCGCGGACCTCTTCCAAGCCATTGGGCGTGAGCCGGTAATACCGTCGCCTCGGTCGGTTCACCCCTGGGTCCTGCTCCTCCCAGCGAGCGGACACCCAGCCGGCGTCCTCCAGACGGTCCAGCACCCGGTACACCGTCGGTCCCGCCCGCTTGGTGTTGTGGACGATCGGCCAACCATGCAACTCGACGTCCTGCGTGTGCGCCTCGTAGAGCTGCTCGATCACATCGAGGAGCGGTCCGGTGATCCGCTCGATACCACCCATGCGCCTTAGTGTACCTAGCTACGATGGGTCCTATCGTACCTAGGTGCACTTACCTGGCGAAGGCGAAAGGGAAGCGTTGTGCAGGCGAACCCCATGCTCGGAGTACTGGTCGCGTTAGCCTTCTTCGTCCTCGTGGCCTACATCGTGAGGACGCTGCGTGCCACAACACGCCCGGCGCCCGTCATCATCGCCACCACCGTCCTGATCGGAGCCCTGCCGCCGATCCTGTACGCGATCTACGGCCCGTGACCGGCCCGGTCCTCGGAACGCTGATTCAGGCGTGGCGAGCAACTCGAACTGCCCGCTGCACTCGGCGCGGTGGTGCAGCGGCCCGAACACCAGCAGCCGACACACCGTGTGCGCCGGACGTCCAGCGAAGAGGACGCCGCACTCGGAGTCCAGCACCTCGACCACGCACCAAACCAGCGGGACGTCAACGCGCCGGACCTCCGTCGGCTATGGAGCTCTCGAAGAACGTCTGGCATGGCCTCGATGATTCAGCGGCGCGACTTCGCCAGTTAACACGGAGAGTAACTTCTCTGGCCGCGACCTGACGACCACGCTTGGCGTGGGGCAAGATCGTCGCCCCCGATCTGCCCCATCAGCCCCGCCGTTCGCCCCGAAGCATCGCGAGCAGGCCGCTGACCTGCACAGGAGGCCCCTGTGGAACGTGCGACCTCTTCGGCAGGCCCGAACAGTCAGAAGAGGTCACTATCCGTTTAATAGTGACCTCTGACCTGGGGGAACGTGGGCGATACTGGGTTCGAACCAGTGACCTCTTCGGTGTGAACGAAGCGCTCTCCCACTGAGCTAATCGCCCCGGCGGAACGTCCCGTGGGGCGTTCCGACGTCCGAAACTCTAGCGCATGTCGGGGGGTGCTCGCTCATCGAGCGCGGCGATCAGCGGGCGTGGGCGGGGGCGGTGTCGCGGCCGCCGGGGTGGCGGTGGCGCCAGACGACGAAGATCGTGGTGGCGACCAGGGACCAGGCGGCCAGCACGATGAACGGCAGGACGTGCTGGTGGGAGTGGAAGTAGATGGCGGTGTGCTGGGCGTTCACGGACGCGCCGGGCGGGAGCCAGCGGCCGATCAGGCCGAGGGGGGACGGCAGCAGGGGCCAGGAGACGGCGCCGCCGGAGGACGGGTTGCCGATCAGGACCATCAGGCCCCAGGTGGGGATCATGGCCCAGCGGCCGACGAGGGTGTTGAACATCGTGAAGACCATGCCGCTGGTGAACATGGTGAGGGCGCAGATGCCCCAGGACTCCTTGAAGGGGAGGTCCAGGACGCCGAGGAGGCCGTCGACGACGGCGCAGATCGCCAGGCCGCCGAGGACGGCGTAGGCGGCGATGAAGGAGATGCGCTCGCCGGCGTTCAGGGCGCGGGCGTGCACGCTGAGCTGGATGGCGCCCACGAAGCCGATGATCACCGAGGCGAGGGAGATGTAGAAGATCGCCAGGCCCTGGGGGTCGGTGGGCTGGAGCGGTTTGATGTCGCGGACGGTGAGGGGCACGCCGGACTTCTGGCCGGCGATCGGGGCGGCCTGGGTGAGCAGGCGGGAGACCGAGGCGCCGGCGGCGGCCGCGACGTCCAGCTGGGCGCGGTCGCCCTGCAGGACGAGGATGGCGAACTCGCGCTGCTCGTCTACGGCGGCGCGGGCGGCGGCGTAGGTGGCGTAGTGGCGGATGGACAGGGAGGTGTCGAGGCCCGCGTCGAGGGCCTGGACGAGGTGGGCGGACTCGCCGTGGCCGGTGACGGCCATGGGGACGTGGCGGGGGGCGGGATTGGCCATCGCGTAGCAGTAGGAGCCGGCGAACAGGCCCGCGGCGGCGGCGAGGATGAACAGCAGGACGACGGCGGGGAGGAACGGGGACTCCCGGAAGGCCGTCCAGTGCTCGCGTACCGACCGGTGACGGGCGTGATCCATGTGATCACGCTAGGTGATCGGAGGTCAGTTCCAGAAGGTGAGGTCCTCGACGTTCCACGGCAGGGCGAAGCCGTAGGCGGCGAGGTAGCCGACGACGAGGGCGCCGGCGAGGACGCCTCCGGTGGCGCCGAGGACGGTGTTGCGGCGGCGCTTACGGGGGTCGAGGGCCTTCTCCTTGGCGCGCTCGGCGGCGGCCTTGGCGCGGTGCAGGGCGGTCTGGGCCCAGGCGAACTCGGTGGCGAGGATGGCCAGGCCGAGGACGATCCCGACGATGCCGGGGCCGGGGGTGACCATCATGACGAGGCCGCCGGCGAGGACGGTCGCGCCGACCGCGAAGACGCCCGCGCGCCAGGCGGTGTTGAGGATCGGGTTGCGCCGGATGGTCTCGCGGAAGCGCCGCACGGGGCCGGATTCGCCCGGTGGAGCGTCCTTTTCATCATTAATTGTCACAGTTTTACCCTTGGCCAGAAGATCGCCGCCTCACGGTGCGAGCCTACCCGGCCGCGGCCGGTCCGCGGCGGACGTCGGCCTTCTGGCGAAGATCGGCTTTTGCGCAGGTCAGGAGCCGGTTTTGCGAGCGTGAGATGGATCACACCACCCGGGGGGCATGGAATGTCGGACCGCGGCGCGGCAGTTAGGCGTCATAGATCGGGGGGACATCCGTGTGAGGGAGAAGCACTCACCGGAGCACCCCGCGAGCCAGCGGGACCGACGTTAGAGGGAATGGCCATGAACAGCAGTACCACAGTCTCAGCGGAGCTGGGCCTTCGTCTCGTCGTCCCCGACCGCACGAGCGTTCCCCTGCTCGCCGGGCTGGAGTACGCGGCCGACGACCCGTACGCGATCCGGATGGCGTTCTACGTGGGCGACGACGAGCCGGTGGAGTGGATCTTCGCACGGGAGCTGCTCACCGTGGGGATCGTGCGCAAGGTCGGGGACGGGGACGTCGAGGTCTGGCCGGCCCGGGACGACGGGACGTTGAACATCGCGTTGTCGTCGCCGTTCGGCAACGCCCTGTTCGAGGTGCCGCTCCCGCCCCTGGCCGACTTCCTGCACCGCACCTACCAGGCCGTCCCGGCCGGGGAGGAGAGCGAGTTCATCGACATCGACGACGAGCTGGAGAACCTGCTCTGGCCGTCGTGATCACTCTGACAGCCGGGCCATGTGGCGCATCTTGTTCATCGCGTCCAGGGCGGCGACCTTGTACGACTCGGCCAAGGTGGGGTAGTTGAACACCGCGTTGACCAGGTAGTCGACGGTGCCGCCCAGGCCCATGACCGTCTGCCCGATGTGCACCAGCTCCGTGGCCCCGGTGCCGAAGACGTGCACGCCGAGGAGCCTGCGGTCGTCCGGGGAGACCAGGAGCTTGAGCATCCCGTAGGAATCGCCGATGATCTGGCCGCGGGCCAGCTCGCGGTAGCGCGACACGCCGACCTCGAAGGGCACCTTGGCCTCGGTCAGGGCGTCCTCGGTACGGCCGACGAAGCTGATCTCCGGGATGGTGTAGATCCCGATCGGCTGCAGGTCGATGATGTCCGACACCGGCTCGCCGCACGCGTGGTGGGCCGCGAGGCGTCCCTGCTCCATCGAGGTGGCCGCCAGGGACGGGAAGCCGATCACGTCGCCGACGGCGTAGATGTGCGGGACCTCGGTGCGGTAGTGCTCGTCCACCTTGATGCGGCCGCGGCGGTCCGCGGCGAGCCCCGCCGCCTCCAGTTGCAGGCCGTCCGTCATGCCCTGGCGCCCGGCGGAGTACATCACGGTGTCGGCGGGGATGCGCTTGCCGCTCTCCAGCACGGTGATCGCGCCGCGCGCCATCCGCTCGACGGACGCGACGGTCTCCCCGAACCGGAAGGTGACCGCGAGGTCGCGCAGGTGGTACTTGAGGGCCTCGACGATCTCCAGGTCGCAGAACTCCAGCATCCGCTCGCGCCGCTCGACCACGGTGACCTTGGTGCCGAGCGCGGCGAACATCGAGGCGTACTCGATGCCGATGACCCCGGCGCCGACCACGACCATCGTCTCGGGGACGTGGTCCAGGTTGATGATGCCGTCCGAGTCGATGATCGTCTTCTCGTCGAACGCGACGCTCTCCGGGCGCGCGGGGCGGGTGCCGGTCGCGATCACGATCCGGTCGGCGGTGACCTTCTGCTCCCGACCGCCCGGCTCCCGGCCGCCGGAGACGGCGACCGCGTTCGGCTCGACGAACCGGCCGGTGCCCGGCAGCACGGTGACGTGGTTGCGGGCCAGCTGGCTGCGGATCACGTCGGTCTCCCGGCCGATGACGTGCTGGGTCCGCATGCCGAGGTCGGCGACCGTGATGTCGTCCTTGACCCGGTAGCTCTGGCCGTACAGCTCGCGCTGGTTGAGGCCGGTGAGGTAGAGGACGGCCTCGCGGAGGGTCTTGGACGGGATCGTCCCGGTGTTGATGCAGACCCCGCCCATCATCTCGCGGCGATCGACGACGGCCACCTTCCGGCCGAGCTTGGCGGCGGCGATGGCCGCCCGCTGCCCGCCGGGGCCCGAACCGAGGACGAGGAGATCGAAGTCATTCACGTTTCCAGTCTGACCGGGGGCCGCGCCCGGCATAAGGGTTTCCCGGGGACGAATCGCGATCTTCACGGCCTACCCTGGCCGTCGAGTGGACACAGGGAGATCAGGAAGCGGGGGCAGGGGTAGGTCATGAGCATGCGGATGCTGGGGATCGACATCGGCGGGTCGGGGATCAAGGGCGCCCCGGTCGACCTGTCCACCGGGGAGCTGGCCGAGGACCGGTACCGGGTCGCGACGCCGCAGCCGTCCGAGCCCGGCCCGGTGGCCGAGGTGGTCGCCGACGTGGTCCGGCACTTCGGATGGGACGGGCCGGTCGGCGTCACCTACCCGGGCGTGGTGATCGACGGGGTGACGCTGTCGGCGGCGAACGTGTCGGAGCGCTGGCTGGGGCTGGACGCGGCGTCGCTGATGGCGGACGCGACCGGGCGGGACATCACCCTGCTGAACGACGCGGACGCGGCCGGGGTCGCGGAGATGCGGCTCGGCGCGGGACGCGATCGCAAGGGCACGGTGGTGGTGCTGACGCTCGGGACGGGCATCGGCAGCGCGCTGTTCACCGACGGGGTGCTGGTGCCGAACACCGAGTTCGGGCACATCGAGATCCGCGGGAAGGACGCCGAGGTGCGGGCGTCGGCGAAGGCCCGCGAGGAGCACGACCTCGGCTGGGAGCGGTGGGCGAAGCGGCTGAGCGAGTACATGGCGCGGCTGGAGGCGCTGATCTCGCCGTCGCTGATCATCGTGGGCGGCGGGGTGAGCAAGAAGGCGGACCGGTTCGTCCCGCTGATCGAGGGCGTGCGGGCGCCGATCGTCCCGGCGCGGCTGGTGAACAACGCCGGGATCGTCGGCGCGGCGATGGCGGCGGCCGCGGCGCATCCGGCCGAGGCCGCCCGCTGACCTCCGCCGCCTCCGCCCGCCTCACCGCATCCGGAGGCGGACCGTGGCGATCTCCCAGGGGCGCAGTGCCAGCGCGAACGTCCCGGCGTGCACGTCGAGCGGTACGCCGGGGCGTCCGCGCAGGTCGGCACGGGTGGCCTCGGTGAACGCCCCGCGCAGCACGGCGGTGGTCGGCACGGGCGTCTCGGCGACCATCCGCGCCTCGATCCAGCCGTCGCCGCGGGGGCGCAGCGAGGTCATGGCGACGCCGGGGCCGGTGATCGAGACGCCGGCCCGGGAAGGCGGGGCGGGCGCGTCCGCCGGGCCGTAGCCGGCGGCGGCGAGCAGGTCGTGCCGGTACCGCTCGGCGGCCTCCACCACGTCGTCGCCGGGCCGGTCGCCGCCGTACGGCATGATCGCCATCCCGACCGTCCGCTCGCCGCGGGACTGGGCGCCCGGGGTCGGCAACTGCGGGCCGGCGGGCTGGTCGCGGTAGGCGTTGCGGTCGCGGGACAGGTAGCCGATCGAGCGCATCAGGGTGAGGGCGATCTCGCGGCCGCCGCCGGTGACCTCGTACTCGGTGGCGTGCTCCAGCAGGACGGCCAAGCCGCCGGCGGCGACGAACCCGTTCGCGGGGTAGGTCGGCAGCGGCCGCTCCCCGAACCCGCCCTCGGCCGTCAGCCCGCGCTCGACGATCGCGAACTGCCCTTCGGCGAACGACGACCCCGCCTGCCGGGGCAGCGCCGCGTGCAGCCGGACGCGGTGGTCGGCGCAGCGGTTGTCGAAGGTGACGCGCAGCCGCAGGAACGGCTCGCCGGCGCGCAGCTCGGCGCGGGTGACGACGGTGACCTCCTCCTCCGCCTCGGACCGGGCGCCGGCCGCGGCGTCGCCGTGCGCGGGCCAGCGGTACGTCCGGACGATGTCGAGCGCGGCGACGAGCGGCCCGTCCCAGACCGGCTCGACGCGGACCGACTCCGGCGCGCCGACGAGGCGGTCCGCGGCGGGCGGGGCGTGGTTGTAGGAGTCGCCGAGGTCGCCGCCGTCCACGATCCGGCCGATGCCCTCGATCACGGCGCCGCCGGGCGTGCGCAGCCCGATCGTGCCGCCGTCGCGGACCTCGGCGCGCAGCAGCCCGTTGTCCAGGACGTGCCCGTCGGCCCTGACCGGATCGTCGACGGCCGCCGGGGCGCCCGTGCGGACGGCCGCCAGCCCCAGCGCGGGCACCTCGACGAGCGCGGCGACGCTCCGGCGCGGGTCGGCCAGGATCCGGACCCGCCACTCCCCCTCGGCGCCGCTCAGCGCCTCCCGCACGTCGCCGATGTCGAACGGGGTGTCCGCGCGGGCCGTGACGTGGAAGGTGAGCGTGCGGTCGTCCCGCGACACCGACCAGTCGCGGATCTCCTGCCCGAACAGGACCCGCCCGTAGACCCGTTCCAGCAGGACGGGCAGGGCGGACGCGGGGTGGACGGCGTCGTCCAGCACGGTCGGCGCGGTCTCCAGCACCTGGACGGGCACCGGGCGGCCGTCGCCCGTCTCCAGCCCCGGCTCGCCGCCGCCGGGGACGTCGAGGAACACCAGCCCGGTCCGGGCGTCCGGGGTCGGGTTGAACACCAGGTGCGCGCCGAGCGGCACGGACGCGGCGCGCTCGGCGGTGACCAGGTCGCAGACGGCCCGGCCGAGCTGCTCGGCCTCGGCCATCCGGGCGGCGACCTGCTCGGCGGTCTCGTCGCTGCCGCAGCCGGTGACGGAGTCGTGGCAGCTGACCTCGACGAGGCGCCGCCAGGCCAGGTCGAGGAACCGCTGCGCGTCGCCCGCGTACCAGAGCGCGGCGAGCGGTTCGGCGTACCGTTCGACGAGCCGCTCGGCGCGTCCCATCAGCTGCTTCAGCCGGGGCCGCACCGAGATCACGCCGGGCAGGATGTTGGCGCGGGCGTGCGAGCGCAGCTCCCCGCGCACCCGGGTCAGGCCGGTCGTGGACGGGTCCTGGCCCGCGAAGTACCCGGCGAGGGTGTCCAGCCGCATGGGGACGCCGGCGCCGCCGACGCGGTCGGCGAGGTCGGCGGCGGGCGCGGTGTGGTCGGCGCCGTACATCGCCAGCAGCGGGCCGCCGTCGCGGTACCAGGGGCCCATCGCCTCGGCGAACCCGGCGGCGCGGCCGGGCAGCAGCGACGCGCCGTCCGCGAAGTCCTCGAACATCGACGCGGCGTTGCCGTAGCCGCCCTCGGGCAGGTACTGGGTGCGGACCGCGGTGCCGTCCGGCGCCTCCCACGCGAACGACCTGGCCCGGACCCGGTCGGGGACGCCGCGCCACACGCACGCGTGCTCGATCCCCGCGAGCCGGAGGATCTGCGGGGTCTGCGCGCAGTGCCCGAACTGGTCGGGCAGGTAGCCGACCATCATCGCCGCGCCCAGCTCCTCGGCGCGGCGCATCCCGAGTTCGAGGTTGCGGACGATGTTCTCTCCCGAGCACAGGAACTCGTCGTGCAGGATCTGCCAGGGGCCGACGGCGAGGCGCCCGTCCCGGACCAGCGCGGCGACCCGCTCGCGCCGCTCGGGGCGGATCTCCAGGTAGTCGTCGACGGCGGCCATCTGGCCGTCGAGGGTGAAGCGCCAGCGCGGGTCGGCCTCCATCCGGTCGACGACGCCGTCCATCAGCGACACCAGCCGCAGCCGGAACCGCTGGAACGGCAGGTACCACTCGCGGTCCCAGTGGGTGTGGGGCACGACGACGATCTCGGGGGCGTTCAGCCGCACAGTGCGATCACCTCGTTCTCGTGGGATTCCAGCCGGTGCATGCCCGGTCCCTCCGCCGGGACCCGGACCTTGTCGCCCCGGACGGCGAGGCGCCGCCCGTCCGGCCGGACGAGGACGGTGCCGTCGGCGTCCAGCGCGATCAGGTCGTCCTCGACGCGCAGCAGGACCGGCGCGTCCGGGCCCGCGGAGATCGCCACCCGCCCGGCGGCGAGCGCGTCGAGCACCCGGTCCTCCTCGGCGAGCGCCCAGGTGACGGGCGCGCCGAGGTTCTTGAACTGGGCGGGGTCGTGGAAGTCGCTGCCGCCGAGCGGGACGACCCCGGTGGGCCGCCACACGTCCGCCCAGGCCAGCGGGGCGCCCCAGCGCCGGTCCCACCAGGACGGGTGCCAGATCTCGGCGAACCTCGGCCGCGACTCGGGCGGCAGCGGCCGGCGCCACGCGCAGTCGCCGCTGAGCGGATGGTTGATCGACATCAGGCCGCCGCGCGCCTCCGCGAACGCGGCCCAGTCGGCGCTCGGGCGGCGGAAGTCGACCCAGCCGGTGTCGCCGAACACGTTCGCGTGCCCGAGGTCGGTGGTGACCTCCTGGCCGGGCAGCAGCAGGACGCCCGCGTGGGCGCCGGCGGCGGGCAGCTCGGGATGGTGGCTGACGGTGTTGTGGTCGGTCACCGCGAGGTAGTCCAGCCCGCGCGACGCGGCGAGGCAGGCCAGCTCGTGGACGGTGAGCGTCCCGTCGCTGTGCACGGTGTGCGAGTGCAGGTCCCCCGCGAGCCACCGCATGCCGGACGGGGCGGGCAGGTCGCGGCGCGGCGGGCGTTCGGGGCGGGGCGGCGGCGCGGGGGCCTCCGGGCGCGGTGGCGGCGACGACGACGTGGTCACCGTGACCTCGTACGGGACGCCGTCCGGCGGGATCCGGTGCAGGCCGAGCCACACGTGCCAGGTGCCCGGTTCGAGCTCGCCCGGCAGGTAGCCGGGCGTCGCCCAGTCCGCGGCGACCGTGTACGTGAGGCGGGCGCCGCCCGACCAGCCGCGGAACCCGCCGGGCCCGCCGCAGCCGAGGTCGATGACGCCGCCGTCGAACGACAGCTCCACCGTGACCGCCGCCGTCCCGGCCGGGACGTCGAACGGCAGTTCCCGCAGCCCCTGCTCGAGGCGGTCTTCCAGGGTCCATCTCCCCCGATGAACGGTCATCCGTTCTCCTTCCCGGTCGGGGCCATCCTCGGTTCGGGCACATCGGACGGGTCCGCCGCGGCCACCAGCTCGCCGTCGCGGTACAGCAGGACGCGGCCGGGGCGGGGCAGCGCCCAGCCCTCGTCGCCGGGCGCGGGCTCGCGCCCCTCCCCGACGACGACGTGCACCGGCTCGCCCGCCACGTCCAGCGTCACCAGGGCGCTGCCGCCCAGGTGCTCGACCACGGACACGCGCCCGGCGAACGCCCCGCCGGCGGGCCGGTCGGCGTAGTCGAGGTACTCCGGTCGTACCCCGCACACGATCTCCTCCCCCGCCGGGATCGCCCGCGCCTCGTCCGGCAGGGGCAGGACGGCGCCGGCCGCGACGACGTGCCCGTCCTCGACGCGCCCGGGGAGCAGGTTCATGGGCGTGGAGCCGATGAACGACGCGACGAACAGGTTCGCGGGGCGCCGGAACACCTCGGTGGGGGTGCCGAGCTGCCGGATCCGCCCCTTCTCCATGACCGCGATGCGGTCGGCGAGCGCGAGCGCCTCCGCCTGGTCGTGGGTGACGAACACGGTGGTCACGGCCAGTTCCTTCTGCAGCCGCTTGAGGAACGTGCGGGCCTCCAGGCGCAGCCGGGCGTCGAGGTTGGACAGCGGCTCGTCCAGCAGGAAGATCCGCGGTTCGGCGACCAGCGCGCGGGCCAGCGCGACCCGCTGCTGCTGGCCGCCCGACAGCTCGCCGGGACGCCGGCCCCCGAGCCCCTCCAGGCCGAGGTACTCGGCGGCCTCGGCGGCGCGGGCGTGCCGGTCGGCCTTGGCCCGCTTCTTGATCCTCAGCGGGTAGGCGATGTTGTCCAGGACGCTCATGTGCGGGAAGAGCGCGTAGTCCTGGAACACCATGCCGACGTCGCGGCGGCCCGGCGGCAGCCGCGTGACGTCGGCGCCGCCGAGCGCGACCGTCCCGGACGTCGCGGACTCCAGCCCCGCGACGGTCCGCAGCAGCGTGGTCTTGCCGCAGCCGGACGGGCCGAGCAGCGCGAAGAACTCGCCGTCCGCGACGTCGAGGTCCAGCGCGTCCAGGGCCCGCACGCCGCCCGGATAGACCTTCGTCAGCTCCCGAATGGTGATGGCCGCCATCAGCGCTTGATCCCTCCGTGGAAGCGGAACCCGTACCGGCGGCTCACGAACAGGTACATGGCCACGACCGGCAGGGAGTACAGCAGCGAGAACGTGGAGATCAGGGGCAGGTCGGGCTGGCCGCCCTCGGTGTAGAACGTGTACATGATCACGGACGCGGGGGCCTTGTCCGGGTTGCGCAGCAGCAGGAACGGCATCAGGAAGTCGCCCCACACCTGCGCGACCGTCCACACCCCGACCGTGGCGAGGCCGGGGCGGATCACCGGGACGACCACGTGCCGCAGGATCTGCAGCGGCGACGCGCCGAACACCCGCGCGGCCTCCTCGTAGGACGTCGGCGTCGCGTCGGTGAAGTCCTTCAGCAGGAAGATCGCCGCCGGGAGGAGCCCGCCGGTCAGCACCAGGATCACCCCGAGCCGCGAGTCGATCAGGTGCAGGTTGAAGGCCAGCAGGAAGATCGGCACCATCGCCGCCGTGCCGGTGATGATGGACGACAGCAGGAGCAGGACGTACAGCAGCGCGTCCCGTCCCGGCACCCGGACGCGGCTCAGCGCGTACGCGGCGAGCGCCGCGCACACGACCACGAGCAGGGCCGTCCCGGCGGCGAGCAGCACCGAGTTCCGCAGCGACTCCAGCGCGTACGGGTTGTCCATGAGGACCTTGAAGTTGTGCAGCGTGAAGTCGGGCAGGGACGCCGCGATGCCGGGGTCGGCGTCGAAGGGGGTGAACGCGAGCCACAGCAGCGGCAGCGCGAAGAACCCGAGGACGGCCGACACGAACGTGGCCAGCCCGATCCTGCGCAGCACCTCTCTGACCAGGGTGTTCATGCGGCCACCGCCCGACCGGACGCGCGCTTCCCGCGGTCGCGGAGCGCCCGCAGGTAGACCAGCGCGATCACCAGGTTGATCAGGATCATGATCAGCGAGATGGCGGCGCCGAAGCCGAGCCGGCCGTCGCCGAGCGCGGTCCGGTAGACGTACACCGACATGATCTCCGAGCGGTGGTCCGGCCCGCCGGCCGTGATGAGGAACGGGGTGAAGTCGTTGAACGTCCACAGGCTGATCAGCAGCAGGCTGGTGAGGACGTGCCCGCGGATGCGCGGCAGCACCGCGTCCCGCAGCGTCTGGAACGTGGACGCCCCGGCCAGCCGCGCCGTCTCCAGATGCGAGGGTGGAACGTTCCCGAGCGCGGCGCCGTACAGCATCATCGAGAACGCGGTGCCGTGCCAGACGTTGAACACGGTCACGCACGCCATCGGATGGTCGATCAGCCAGGCCGTGCCGGGCGTGCCGAGCAGCGCGTTCAGCGTGCCGCCGTCGCGGTCCAGCAGCGCGATCCACAGGAACGCGATCACCGACCCCGGCAGGATCCACGCCAGCAGCACCAGCGCCTCCACGACCCGCCGGACGAACCCCGTCCGGTCGCGCATCACCCAGGCGATCGCGAACCCGAGCAGCGTCTGCCCGACCACCGCCGAGCCGAGCACGAACTGCAGGGTCAGCCACAGCGAACGGTGGAAGTCGCCGTCGCCGAGCACGTCGCCGTAGTTGTGCGCGCCGACGAACTTCGGCTCGCTGGCCGCGATCCCCGTCAGCCGGTAGTCGGTCGTGCCGAGGTAGAGCGTCCAGATGGCCGGGAACACCAGGAACACGGCGATGAGGACCAGCGCGGGCGCGACGAACGCCGCCGCGCGCCCGCGTCCGAGCCCCGCCGCGTCCCCGCCGGCGGACGCCGCGGCGGTGCCGCCGCGGCGCGCCGCCTCACCGGGGGGAGACGTGAGAGGGGCCACCGACGATCCCTTCCAGCTTCTTGGCGTACTGCGCGGCGGCCTGGTCCGGGCTCTTGCCCGCCACGATCGCCGCCGTGGCCTCCTGCAGCGCCGTCGACACCTGCGGGTAGACCGCCAGGCCCGGCCGGTAGGACGTGACCGGCAGGACCTTCTCGGACACGAACGACAGCAGCGGGTCACCCGCGAGGATCTGCTTGTTGACGTCCGTCCGGGACGTGATCTCGGGGGTCCCCGCGGTGCGCGCCTTGACCATGTCCGCGGAGTTCATGAACTCCATGAACTCGAACGCCTGCTGCGGGTACTTGGTGTTCGGGTTCATCACGGTCAGCGGCCCGCCGGACATGCTCACGAACGACTGCCCGCGCACGCCCTTGCCCGGGGAGACCGCCGGGATCAGCGCGAACCCGACGTCGGTGTCGCGGGTCCTCATCTTCGCGACGCCGTCCTTGGGGTTCAGCACGTCCCGCCAGAGGTAGTCGCCCTCCGCCAGGACGCCGATCTTCCCGGCGGCGAACTCCTCGAAGGACTTGTCGCGGCCCTTCGCCTCCTCCTGGAGCTTCGGATCGCCGAGCCTCTCGGACCCGTAGATCTGCGCGTACAGGCCGAGGACGCTCTTGAGCGCCGGCCCGCCGCCGGTCCACGTGCCGTCCTGGTAGATCTGGGCGCCCGCGCCCGCCAGCAGCGGCAGCACCCCCTGCATGCTCGTCGCCTCGCCCATCGCGGTGCCCGCGTCCAACTGGATCGGGGTCACGCCGGGGAGCCGCTTGAGCGCGCGGCCGGCCGCGACGACGTCCTGCCAGCTCTTCGGCTGCCAGTCCGCCGGCAGGCCCGCCCGCGCGAACAGCCTCTTGTTGAAGTAGAGGAGGCGCCCGTCGGTACCGGACGGTATGCCGTACTTCCTGCCGTCGAACAGCGCCAGCTGCTGGACCGATCCAGGAATCTGCGACCAGCCGTCCCAGGCGTCCGCCGGGGCGCCCACGACCTCGCTCAGCGGCCTGATGTACCCGGCCTGGGCGAACTCCCCCACCCAGATGCCGTCGATGTCCATGACGTCGGCGCCCGACCGCGACTTCAGGTCCAGCGCGAGCTTGGTCTTGTAGGCCTCGTCGTCCACGCCCTGGCCGCGGAAGGTCACCTTCGCGGTGATCCCCTTCGCCTTCTCGGCGGCCACGAACCTCGGGATGACGGTCTTGGTGAGCCACTCGGCCTCGCCGGCGTTCTTGCCGCCCGCGATGGCGTTCCGGGTGATGGTGAGGGTGAAGCTCTTGGCGTCCTTGCCGCGATTCGGATCGGTCGAGGATCCGCCGCCGCCGCAGCCGGCGAGCACCGCGCCCGCCAGCACGAGCGCGGCCGCCGCGCCGATCCGCCTTCTGGAGATGTCCCTGCGGGAGCCGACCATGGGTGACCTCCTACAAGCGTCACCACTTAACGTCACCGAAGAAGGCGATCACGTAAAGACCCAGGCGATCGGTTTCTTGATCAGGGGTCCATGAGCTCGGCCGACCGAGCCGCGAACGCCTCCATCGCCTTCGCGGTGATCGGCCCCGGGGCCTCGGGCAGGATCGTGCCGTCCACCGCCCGGATCGGCTGGACGTCCCGGGTCGTCGACGTCAGGAACGCCTCCTCCGCCCGGTAGAACTCCTCCAGCGGGACGTCCTCCTCCTCGCCGCCGCACCACTCCAGCACCAGCGCGCGCGTGACCCCGGCCAGGCAGCCCGACGACAGCGGCGGCGTCAGCAGCCGCCCGCCGCGGACGAGGAACACGTTGCTGCCGGTCCCCTCGCACAGGTTCCCCGCGAGGTTCCCGAAGATCGCCTCGCCGCCGCCGCGCTCCTTGGCGTACGCGAGCGCCAGCGCGTTGTCGGCGTACGACGTCGTCTTCAGGCCCGCCAGCGCGCCCCGCTCGTTGCGCGGCCACGGCACCACCGTGACGTCGCCCGTCGCCGGGAACGGCGCCTGCTCGTCCACGATGATCGACACCGTCGGGCCCGCGTCGCCGCGGGCCGACCCCAGCGGCCCCGGACCGCTCGTGTACGTGATCCGGATCCGCGCCAGCGGCCACCTCGGCGCCGCCGCCAGCACCTCCAGCACCCCCTGCGCGAGCGCGTCGTGGTCGGGCGCCGGCAGCCCGAGGCCCGCCGCCGACGCCGCCAGCCGCCGCAGGTGCCGGGTCAGCGCGAACGGCTCGCCGTGCGAGGCCTTCACCGTCTCGAAGACGCCGTCGCCGACCAGCATGCCGTGGTCGAACACCGACACCACGGCCCGCTCGGGATCGACCATCTCGCCGTTCAGCCAGATCCTGGCCCGCCCGTCGTGGGCCTGCGCCGTCACCCGAAGCCACCTCCCATGGCCGGGCGCCTTCAGCCCGGCCTCGCGCCGTTCGCGGTGCGGACCGGACTCCGGGCGGCGCCGGCGCCCCTACCGGAACGCGGCAGGCCGCCGTCCGCCCTGGGGCTCCGGACGCCCGCTGCGGGAGCGCCGCGCCGGGAGTCCGCGTCCACCCAGCCGATGGCCCCACAGTACGACCCCAGGGGGCCGGGTTTCGAGTTCATCCGGGCCGAGTCAGCGTCCCGGGCCGCACCGCAGATCTTGCCGAAGCCGGACGAACCTGTATGGCGAACGGCTCCAGACGAGGCCGGGCCTCGCGCCTCGCGCGCTCGGGATCAGACCAGCACGCAGCCGAACGAGTCCGCCAGGCCCCTCAGCCCCTCGTCCGTCACCTTCAGCGCCCGCCGCGTCGCCCCCCGCTCGAACCAGCCCAGCTCGATCATCCGGTCCGTCAGCGCCGCGCCCAGCGCCCCGTTCAGATGCGGCCGCCGCTCCGTCCAGTCCAGGCAGTGCCACGCGAACCTGCGGCGCGCCCGCCGCAGCGCCGGCACGTCCAGCCCCAGCGCGCCCAGCCGGTCCTCGCCCTTCTCCGTGACCTCGTACGACTCCTCGCCGTCCCGCTCGAGCAGGCCGCCGTCCACCAGCGCCGCGAACAGCGCCACCCCCGCCTCGCCCGCCAGATGGTCGTAACACGTCCGCGCCTCGTGCAGCCGCCGCGCGTCCCGCGACTGCCGCAGGCTCCGCACCTCCACCGGCGGGCCGATCCGCGACAGCGCCTCGATCACCTGCGCCACCTCCGCGTTCTGCAGCCGGTAGTACCGGTGCCGCCCCTGCTTCACCGCCGTGACGAACCCGGCCTCCAGCAGCCGCGCCAGATGGGCGCTCGCCGTCTGCGCGCTCACCCCCGCCGTCCGCGCCAGCTCCCCCGCCGCCAGCGGACGCCCGTCCAGCAGAGCCGTCAGCATCGCCGCCCGCGCCCGATCCGCCAGCAGCGCCGCCACCGGGGCGATGTCCGAAGAAACAGCAAGTTCCGCCATACCTCGACCCTAGGCGCCGCATCCTTCGACCCGCATCGAAGCGTCCGCGGCGCGCCTCGCCGGGAAACCCGGTTTGGGGAACGGCCCCGGACGCGCTAATGTTTTCCCCGTCGCCGCAAGGGGCCGCAAGGCACCGGGCAGCACACGCGGAAGTGGCTCAGGGGTAGAGCATCACCTTGCCAAGGTGAGGGTCGCGGGTTCAAATCCCGTCTTCCGCTCTGAGGGGCCTTTCAGGCTGTGACCCAGAAGGTCTCTTCTGGTGGAGTGGCCGAGAGGCGAGGCAACGGCCTGCAAAGCCGTGTACACGGGTTCAAATCCCGTCTCCACCTCAACCGCCGTGACTCCCCCCGGAGACCACGTGCACGGGCGATTAGCTCAGTGGGAGAGCGCTACCTTGACACGGTAGAGGTCACTGGTTCAATCCCAGTATCGCCCACGATGGAGTTGGGAGTGATGTGCCCGCGGAGAGCGCGGGCCGTCACTCCCTCTTCGTGTTGACCCGGGGGGCGACCCCCGGACCCCCGATGTGGGGGGCTCCGCCCCCCACGCCCCCCTTGTGGTTGCGGTCCGTGGGGGCCTTTCCCTTCTCACCGCTTCTGTTGTTTGGGGCTTCGCCCCTTGCCCCCTTGTGGTTCAGGTCGGCGTTCCTGCGCTGGCCGGTGAGCGGTTTGGGGCTTCGCCCCTGGCCCCCTTGTGGCTGAGGTCGCTGGTCCTCCTCCGCTCTGCGGGTGGTTTTGGGGCTCCGCCCCTTGCCCCTCGTGGTTGGGGTTGCTGATCATCTGTCGCCTTGGGCTCTGGCCCACTTGGCGTGGTGTTGGTTGTCAGGTGTTGACCGGGGTGGGGTCGTCGTTCGGGCTGTTTGTGCCGAGATTCTTGTGGGGTGCGGCTGGTTCGGTGCGCTAGCTGGGGTGGTTGGCGCGGGGGTGGGTCGGCGGGGGTTGTCGGTTGAGGTTCGGAGGGTTACCTTGCTCGGTAATTGATAGGAAACCTTCCTATCAATTGCCGGTTCGGGGAGGGCGGCCGGTCGTGCAGCACCACCACCCCGGAAGCAGGTGTTCGGCATGCGAAGATTCCTCGCCATCCTGGTGTCGTTCCTGGTCGTCGCGGCGCTGGCGGCCGCTCCCGCGCGGGCGGCGACACGGTTGACGGCCGCGTTCAGCTTGTCCGGGACGACCGGGAAGTACGTGGTCGCCAACCCCGGGACGTCCGACGTGAGCGGCTGGAAGCTGACGTTCGAGCTGCCGGCGGGCGTCACGGTGAGCAACCCGCAGAACGCCACGGTGTCCCAGAATGGGACGAAGGTAACGCTCACGCCCGCGTTCTACATCGCCACCGTGAAGGCTGGCGGGAGCACCGAGCCCTACAGCCCGACGTTCACGCTGAGCTCCGCCGCGCAGCCGACGAACTGCCTGCTCAACGGCGCGAACTGCGACGGTTCGGGCGAGCCGCCGCCCACGGTCGCGGCGGTCACCGCCGAGTACTCGGTGAACGGGACGCAGGCGAAGTTCGTCGTCGCGAACAGCACCGCCACGGCCGTCGACGGCTGGACGATCGTCTTCGACCTGCCGAGCGGCGTGACCGCGAGCGGCGCCCAGAACGGGACGATCAGCCAGAGCGGCACGACCGTCACCCTGTCGTCCGTCTACTACAACTCCTCGATCGCGGCGGGCAAGACGACGGAGCCGTACAGCCCGACCTTCACCGTCAGCAGGTCCGGGGCGGAACCGGCGAGCTGCCGGGTCAACGACGCCAACTGCGACGGGTCCGCGGACGTCCCGCCGAGCGCGCCGGGCGGGCTGAAGACCACCGTGAAGACGACCAAGACCGTGTCGCTGAGCTGGGACGCGGCGAAGGCGGGGAGCCTGCCGGTCACCGCCTACGAGGTGTACAACGGGGCGACGCTCGCGACGACGGTGCCCGGTACCGCCGCGACGGTCACCGGGCTGACGCCGAACACCCAGTACACGTTCACCGTGAAGGCCCGCGACCGGAAGGGGAACCTGTCCCCCGCGAGCGCGCCGGTCACCGTGAAGACCAACGACCCCGGCGACGACACGCAGGCGCCGTCCGTGCCGTCGGGGCTGCACAGCACGGGCAAGGATTCTGCGAGCGTCGAGCTGGCGTGGTCCGCCTCGTCGGACAACACCGGCATCGCGAACTACGACGTGCTGGTGGACGGGAAGGTCGCCACGACGGTGACCGGGACGTCCGCGACCGTCGCCGGGCTGTCGCCGTCCACCGCGTACTCGTTCACCGTCCGGGCCCGCGACCTGTACGACAACGTGTCGGCGGAGAGCGCGGCGGTGAAGGTCACCACGGACGACGTGGTGAGCGGTTACGCGAAGGTCGGCTACTTCGTCCAGTGGGGCATCTACGGGCGGCAGTACTTCGTGAAGAACCTGGACACGACGGGCAACGCGGCGCGCCTGACGCACCTGAACTACGCGTTCGCGAACATCGACCCGAAGAACCTGACGTGCTTGCAGGGCGTCACGAAGGGCACCACGTCCGACCCTGAGGACCCGAACCAGGGCGACGGCGCGGGCGACGCCGAGGCCGACTACGGCCGCCCGTTCAGCGCGGCGCAGTCCGTCGACGGCGTCGCCGACACCGGCTGGGAGAAGCTGCGCGGCAACTTCAACCAGCTCAAGAAGCTGAAGGCGAAGTACCCGAAGCTGAAGATCCTCATCTCGATCGGCGGCTGGACGTACTCCAAGTACTTCTCCGACGTCGCGGCGACGGACGCCTCCCGGAAGAAGTTCGTCGGCTCCTGCATCGACACCTACATCAAGGGCGACCTGCCCGAGTACGAGAGCGCGGGCGGGCCGGGCGCGGCGGCCGGGATCTTCGACGGCATCGACCTCGACTGGGAGTGGCCCGGCTCCGACGGGCACCCGGGCAACCACGTCGGCGCCGCCGACAAGCAGAACAACGCGCTTCTGATCGCCGAGTTCCGCCGCCAGCTGGACGCGCTGACCGCGCAGACCGGCAAGCGCTACGAGCTCACCGCGTTCACCCCCGCGGACCCGGCGAAGATCGCCGCCGGATGGGACCTGCCGCAGGTCGCCAAGTCCCTCGACATCTTCAACGTCCAGGGCTACGACTTCCACGGCTCGGGCAGCGACAACTCGTGGGAGCCGAACCGGACCGGCCACCAGGCCAACCTGTACACCGACACCGACGACCCGTACCCGTTCCACTTCAGCGTCGAGAACGCGGTGAACACCTACCTCGACGCCGGTGTGAACCCGCGCAAGCTGACGATCGGGCTCGCCTACTACGGCCGGGGCTGGCAGGGCGTCACCGACGGCGGCAAGGGCGGCCAATGGCAGGCCGCGAAGGGCGCGGCGCCCGGGCAGTTCCAGGAAGAGGCGGGGACGCGCGGCTACGCCAACCTGGTCTCCAGCCTGCCGAACTGCACGGTCGCGCACGACGAGCAGGCCGTCGCGACGTCCTGCTTCACCGGTGACGGCGGCCAGTGGTGGTCGTTCGACGACGCCTGGTCGATCGGGAAGAAGGCCGCCTGGCTGAAGAGCAGGCATCTGCTGGGCGCCATGATCTGGGAGATGTCCGGCGACCCGGGCGTGCTCACCAAGGCGCTCGACGACGGGCTGGCCTGACCACCGGACTCAGGGCCGGCGCCGTCTCCCCCGCGCGGTGCCGGCCCTGACCCCCGTCAGGGCGCCTGCGGGGGCTCGCCCGGCAGGTCGCCGGAGCCGGGGGCGCGCAGGCCGTCCAGGATGACGTGCAGATTGCGATCCCACTGCTCCTCGCCGGCCCGCAGGCCGAGCGTGTGCGGCCCGGTCCCCGCGGAGACCAGCAGGAACGCCACGTCGGTCCACATGACGTCGGCGCGCACGGCACCCGCCTCCTGCGCCCGCTCGACCAGCCTGCGGATGCGGTCGCGCAGGTCGGCGCGGGAGTGGTCGAGGACGTCGCCGAGCGCCTCGTTGATGTCGCACAGCTCGTTGCGGCGGCGGATGTAGGACGCGGCGAACGCGCGGAAGCCCTCCCACGGGTCGTCGGCGGCCAGGCAGGCGTCGGCGGACGCGATGATCTCGCCGATCAGCTCGTCCAGGACGGCCTTCAGCAGGTCCTCCAGCGAGCCGACGCGGCGGTAGAAGGTGCCGATCCCGACGCCGGCGCGGCGCGCGATGTCGTGCGCGGTGATCTCCGATCCGGCCTCGCGGGCGGCCTCGTGGGCCGCGGCCACCAGGCGTTCCACGTTGCGGCGGGCATCGGCGCGGGGCCGGTGCCCGGTCCCGTCGTCCAGCAGCCGGTCCACGGCGGGCCAGGTCACGTCCATGGCACCAATCTACCAGCAAGCGGACGAGCACCCTCCAGTTAAATGGACGAGCGTCGTCCGCTTGTGTTAGCGTCTGCAACCGGACGAGGCGCGTCCGGTTGCTGGAGGGGTGCTCATGAAGACGAAGACGCAAGTGAGGCCGCAAAAGGACACCGAACGGGAAGCGGGGGGAGGTGACCGGGCCGCGCTCGCGGCGGGCTCGGCGGCGTCGTTCATGGTGTTCCTCGGCACCACGATCGTGACGCTCGCGCTGCCGACGATGCTGCGCGCGCTGCACGGGGGGCCGGCGGCCGGGGAATGGATCGTCAACGCCTACACGCTGACGCTGGCCGCCGGGCTGATCAGCGCGGGGGCGCTGGCGGACGCCCTCGGCGCCCGCCGGATCTTCCTCGCGGGCCTGGCCGTCGTCGCGCCCGCGTCCGCCGTCGCGGCCGCCGCCGGCGCCGTCCCGGTGCTGATCGCCGCGCAGCTCGCGATGGGCGCGGGCGCCGCGCTGCTGCTGCCCAGCTCGCTGACGCTGGCGACGTCCGGAGCGCGGGGCGCCGCCGGACGGGCCCGCGCGGTGGCCGTCTGGGGCGCGACCGGCGGTGTCGGCCTGGCGGCCGGGCCGCTGGTCGGCGGGGTGCTGATCGCGGCGGCGGGATGGCGGGCGGTGTTCGTCGTGAACGCGGTGCTCGGCACGGCGGCGGCCGCGGTGACGCTGGCCCGGGTCGGCGCGGTCCCGGCTCGTCCGCGCCGGCTGGACCTCGGCGGCCAGCTCACCGCGGGCGCGGCGATCGCGGGCCTGGTCTTCGGCATGATCGAAGGCCCGCACCTGGGCTGGACGCACCCGGCGGTGCTGGCGGCGGGCGGAGTGTTCGCGGCGGGGCTCGCGGCCTTCGTCCTCGCGGAGCGCAGGGCCGCCGAACCGCTGCTGCCGCTCGGGCTCTTCCGGCG
Source organism: Actinomadura sp. RB99 (assembly GCF_014706005.1). Taxonomy (NCBI): domain Bacteria; kingdom Bacillati; phylum Actinomycetota; class Actinomycetes; order Streptosporangiales; family Thermomonosporaceae; genus Actinomadura; species Actinomadura sp. RB99. The sequence goes on from NZ_JABMCA010000039.1 coordinate 89,806, forward strand.
CGCGGGCTTCTCCGGGACGAGCGTGCTCGGCATTCTGTTCAACTTCACCTTCTACGGCGTGATGTTCGCGTTGAGCCTGCTGCTCCAGGACGTGAAGGGGGAGCCGCCGCTGCTGGCCGGCCTGTCGTTCCTGCCGTTCACCGGCCTGATCGCGCTCGGCAACCTCGTGACGCCGTGGCTGCTCGCCCGCTTCGGCACCACCGCCGCGCTGCTGCTCGGGGAACTGCTGTTCGGCGGCGCCGTCGCGGCGCTCCTGGCCGTGGGGCCGCTGCCGCAGGAGTGGCCGATGCTGCTGGCCATGACCCCGGCGGGTCTCGGCGGGGGCATCGTCGTCGCCGCGATGACGACGCGGCTGGTCGAGTCGGTCCCCGCCGCGCTCACCGGGGCCGCGACCGCCGCGTACAACGCCGGCCGCCAGGTCGGCTCGTCGGCGGGCGTCGCGGTGTTCGGCCCGCTCCTGGCCGGCGCGGCGTTCGCCACGGGCTTCCGGATCTCCCTGGGGATCGCCGTCGCCGCGGTGGCCGCCACCGTGCCGATCACGCTCGCCCTCCGCCACGACACCGCCCCCACCCGGCAACGCTGACCCCGGGCACACTCCGCACCGCGTGAGGCGGCGCCCGGCGGGGCGTCCCTCAGCGGGACGGCCTGCCGGGCGTCGCGCGCGGCTAGTTCTCGCGCAGGGCGCGCAGGGACTCTTTCAGGGAGCCGAGCGTCTTGAAGACCGCGGTCGGCTCGTAGCCGCAGTGCGCCATGCAGTTCGCGCAGCGCGGGTCGCGGCCCCGGCCGTAGGACTCCCAGTCGGTCTCGTCGAGCAGTTCCTGATAGGTCTGCGCGTAGCCGTCCGACATCAGGTAGCAGGGCCGCTGCCAGCCGAAGAGGGAGTAGGACGGGATCGCCCAGGCGGTGCAGCCGAAGTCGGCCTTGCCTTCGAGGAAGTCGAGGAAGAGCGGCGAGTGGTTCAGCCGCCACCGCTTGCGGTTGCCGCCGGCGAACGCCTTCTTGAACAGCTCGCGGGTCTCCTGGACGCCGAGGAAGTGCTCCTGGTCAGGCGCCTTGTCGTAGGCGTAGCCGGGCGAGAGCATCATCTCGTCGACCTGCAGGTCGTCGTTGAGGTAGTTCAGCACATCGATGACGGTCTGCGGGGTGTCGGTGTTGAAGAACGTGGTGTTGGTCGTGACCCGGAAGCCGCGCTCCTTGATCAGCTTGACCGCGGCGACGGCCTCCTCGAACACGCCCTCCTTGCAGACCGACTCGTCGTGCCGTTCCTGCAGGCCGTCGATGTGCACGGTGAAGGCGAAGTAGGGCGACGGCGTGAACTTGTCGAGCTTCTTCGGGATGAGCAGCGCGTTCGTGCACAGGAAGACGAACTTCTTCATCCTGACCAGCTCGTCGACCAGCTCGCCGATCTGCGGGTGCATCAGCGGCTCGCCGCCCGCGATCGACACCATCGGGGCGCCGCACTCCTTGACCGCGGCGACGGCCTGCTCGACCGGCATGCGCCGCTTCAGCACGTCGGCGGGATGCTGGATCTTCCCGCAGCCCGCGCACTTGAGGTTGCAGGCGAACAGCGGTTCGAGCTCCATGATGAGCGGGAACTTGTCCTTGCCGCGCACCTTGTTGGTCATGATGTGCGACGCGACGCGGACGCTCTGGCGCAGTGGCATCGGCATTAGGGTCGGACCTCCTTCGGCAAGGTGAACTCGGTGGTCTCCACCGTGACCTCGCGTTCGACGAGGTCGGCGGGGCCGAGGCCGCGCAGCGCGGCGACGACCGCGTCGAGCACGGCGGGCGGCGCGGACGCGCCGGCGGTGACGCCGACGGCGCGGGCGCCGCGGAGCCGGCCGAGCGGGACGTCGGCCGGGCCGTCGATCAGCAGGGCGGGCGCGCCGGCCTGCTCGGCCACCTCGACGAGGCGGCGGGAGTTGGAGGAGTTGGCCGACCCGACGACGAGCACGAGGTCGGCCTCGCGCGCGACGCGGGCCACGGCGCGCTGGCGGTTGGTGGTGGCGTAGCAGATGTCGTCGGTGTGCGGGCCCCGCGCGTCCGGGAACCGCCGGGTGATCTCCGCGGCCAGCCCGTCCGCCTCGTCGGCGGCGAGCGTGGTCTGGGTGAGGTAGGCGACGGGGCGGTCCGCGGGCAGCGCCGCGACGTCGGCGGGCGTCTGCACGAGGACCGTGGACTCCGGCGCCTCGCCGAGCGTGCCCTCGACCTCCTCGTGCCCGGCGTGCCCGATCAGCGCGACGAGGTCGCCCCGCGCGGCGTACCGGCGGGCCTCGGCGTGCACCTTCGCGACGAGCGGGCACGTCGCGTCGATGACGCGCAGCCCGAGCCGCCCGGCCTCGTCGCGGACGGCGGGCGCGACGCCGTGCGCGGAGAAGACGGTGACCGCGCCCGGCGGCACCTCGTCCAGCTCGTCGACGAACACGGCGCCGCGCCGGGCGAGGTCGTTCACGACGTGGGTGTTGTGGACGATCTGCTTGCGCACGTACACGGGCGGGCCGTGCATCTCCAGGGCCCGTTCGACGATCTCGATGGCCCGCTCGACGCCGGCGCAGAAGGAGCGCGGCGAGGCCAGGAGGATCCGGCGCGGCCCGATCGCGTCCGCCCATGCGCGCAGGGCGGGCCCGATCGTCCGCAGCCGCCGCAGGGCGGCCGCGCCGCCGGTGAGCGTGGCCGGGCTGAGCAGCGGGCGGTCCGGAGTGTCGACGATGGCGCGGACCACCGCCACCGGGCGGTCCCCGGCGGCGGCGAGCGGCGCCGACTCCATGTCGACGGCCATCGCCCCGGTCGCGGCCAGCTCGGCGCGCTCGCGGCCGGTGACGACGTGGTCGGTGGTGACCAGCGGGCCGCGGTGCACGGTCGCGCCGGTCGTCCGCTCCAGGAGCCCGGCGAGGGGCTCCGCCGAGGGGCAGGGCACGGGCGGGCCGGCGCCCCGCACCTCGGTCGCGACGAACAGGTCGCCGGGCCGCAGCCGCCCGTCCAGCGCGCCGCCGAACCCGGCCACGGCGAGCCCGTCGGCGTCGCGCAGCCG